>CAUPXN010000018.1:0-20141 GCA_963515505.1 uncultured Streptococcus sp. | reverse complement strand
TATGTTGCATATCTTGCATTTCACCTTTACGGTTACTTAATGATTCGATAATTGAACCCATGTATTCTTCAGGAGTATCGATTTGTACACGTTCAAATGGTTCACATTTCACGCCATCGATTTCTTTGATGATTACTTCTGGACGAGATACTTGTAATTCGTATCCTTCACGACGCATGTTTTCGATAAGAATTGATAAGTGTAATTCCCCACGTCCTGATACGATCCATGCATCTGGTGAATCAGTTGGTTCAACTTTAAGAGATACGTCTGTGTGTAATTCACGCATTAGACGTTCTTCAATCTTACGTGCTGTTACAAACTTCCCTTCACGACCTGCAAACGGTGAGTTGTTTGTCAAGAATGTCATTTGTAATGTTGGTTCATCAATGTGTAATACTGGTAAGCTTTCATGTGTATCTACTGGAGTTACTGTTTCTCCAACGAAGATGTCTTCCATACCAGATACAGCGATTAAATCCCCTGCTTTTGCTTCGTTGATTTCTAAACGATTTAATCCGAAGAAACCAAATAATTTAGTAACACGGAAGTTTTTCTTTGTACCGTCTAATTTTAATAGTGTTACTTGGTCCCCAACTTTGATTGTTCCACGGAAGACACGTCCGATACCGATACGTCCAACGTAGTCATTATAGTCTAATAATGATACTTGGAATTGTAATGGTTCATCTGAGTTGTCTACTGGAGCTGGGATATGTTCGATAATTGTATCGAATAAGTAATCCATTGTTTTTTCTTGGTCCGCTGGGTTATCTGATAAACTTGAAGTTCCGTTTAATGCTGAAGCATAAACTACTGGGAATTCTAATTGATCATCATCGGCACCTAATTCGATGAATAATTCTAATACTTCATCGACTACTTCTTCTGGACGAGCAGCATCACGGTCGATTTTGTTTACAACAACGATTGGTGTTAAATGTTGTTCTAATGCTTTTTTCAATACGAAACGAGTTTGAGGCATTGTACCTTCATACGCATCCACTACAAGAACTACACCGTCTACCATTTTCATGATACGTTCTACTTCTCCACCGAAGTCCGCGTGTCCTGGTGTATCCATGATATTGATACGAGTTCCTTTATATTGAACCGCTGTATTTTTCGCTAAAATAGTAATACCGCGTTCACGTTCGATATCGTTTGAGTCCATAGCACGTTCTGATAATTCTGTACGTGCATCTAAAGTATCTGATTGTTTTAATAATTCATCCACAAGTGTTGTTTTACCGTGGTCAACGTGGGCGATAATAGCAATATTGCGAATATCATTTCTTAATTTCATGTATTTCCTCCATTGATTGACAAAATGAAAGTGATGGAATCTGAACGCTAAAAGAGCCCTTCCATCACCTAAACTTCTTCTCTTAACTCAAAAAGTATACTACAAAAACGCTATAAACTCAAAAGATAAAACACAATGGGCATCCCTAACTTACATTTGTTAAGAAGAGATGCCCATTCTATTTTTAGTTATTTTGCTTCAAACCAGTTGTCACCGACATTGCTATCTGCGCGTAGTGGAACTTTCAAGCTCACGGCATTTTCCATGACTTCTTCTACTAAGCTTTGAAGGCTTTCTAATTCGTCTTGTGGCACTTCGAAAATCAATTCATCGTGCACTTGTAATAAAAGGTTTGCTTTGAATTTACGTTCTCTCATTTCACGGTCCAATTCAATCATCGCCATCTTCAAAATATCAGCGGCACTTCCTTGGATTGGTGAGTTCATCGCTGTACGTTCGGCAAATGAGCGTAAATTAAAGTTACTTGAATGAATATCTGGCAAGTAGCGACGACGGTGGAATAATGTTTCCACATAATCTTTCTCACGCGCTTCTTTCACAACAGATTCCATAAAGTCTTTTACCCCTTGGAACTCTTCCAAATAACGGTCGATAAATTCTTTGGCTCTTTTACGGGAGATATTCAAATTTTGCGATAATCCGTAATCACTAATTCCATAAACAATACCAAAGTTTACGGCTTTGGCTTGGCGACGCATTTCACTCGTTACATCGTCTGGGTTTGTAATTCCAAACACACGCATTGCCGTATTCGTATGAATGTCGACATTATTTTTGAACGCTTCAATCATATGTTTATCGCCTGCAATATGCGCTAATACACGTAATTCAATTTGCGAATAGTCGCTTGAAAGAATCTTCCAATCGTCATGTTCTGGTAAGAACGCGTAACGAATGCGACGGCCCTCTTGCGTACGAATTGGTATATTTTGCAAGTTTGGATCGACTGAGCTAAGACGACCTGTTTGCGTTAAGTTTTGGACGAAACGCGTATGAATCTTGCCATCTTCTTGAATATACGCTTGCAATCCTTCTACATACGTTGAATTTAATTTTGCTAATTGACGATATTCTAAAATCAATTCTACGATTGGGGCTTGGTGCGCCAATTTCTCCAAAACATCTACCGCTGTTGAATAGCCAGTCTTGGTCTTCTTAATCACTGGTAAGCCCATCTTTTCAAATAAGATGACCCCTAGTTGTTTAGTCGAATTGATATTAAACTCTTCCCCAGCAAGCTCGTATATTTCTTGTTCGATTTCTTTTAGACGTGCTTCAAATTCTACGCCCATTTCAACTAAGCGCTCTTTATCGACACGAATCCCTTGAATTTCCATACGCGCTAAAATGTCGCTCACTGGTAATTCCATTTCCCAATAAAGATGCGCTTGCTCATTTTCTTCAAGACGTTTCAATAATTTTTCAGGCGCCACAGCAATCGTATATACTTTTGCAGCTAAATGCTGATTCCAAACCTCTTCATCTTCAGGAATTTGGATTTTAACGCCTTTGCCGTAGACTGCTTCGTCACTGGCAAGAATCGTCACATTGACACGACGCGCAACATCACTAATCTCTTTCACAATATCATTTGTGTCCACTAGATATGCAAGAAGTGACACATCATATTTCGCACCTGCTAACACAAGGCCGAAACGGTGCGCGAGTACTTTGGCTGCTTTTGTATCAAATAAATGTTTTTCGATTGATGCATCCGCAAGCCATTTCTTGAAAGCTTCTGAAGCAACAGCCGTATTTAAATCAGTCACGAAGACTTCTTTTTCATTCCCGAAGGCAACGGCAATCACATCTGCCACATGATAGTTGGCTTCAAGCGTCTCAAAATGCACACTTGTTGCGCCTTTAAGCATGTCTTCAGTAATCTCTGACACACGTGTTACGTTTGGGCGCTCCGCTTTTGGTGCTTCTTCTACAGCAGTGGCACCTGAATTTAATAGGTCTGATTGGAAAGAATTGAAGTTCATTTCCTTATAGAATGCCATCAACGCTTCCACATCTTGTTCCTTACGAAGTGTATCCTCTAGCGTGATTTCAAGAGGTGACTCCACATTGATGCACGCTAGTTTCTTACTTAAAAAGGCTAGCTCTTTGTCGTTAATTAAGTTTTCTTTCAACTTACTTTTCTTCATTTCATCGACATGTTCATAGATTCCTTCTACACTTCCAAATTCTTGAAGAAGTTTCACGGCTGTTTTCTCACCGACTTTAGTAACACCAGGGTAGTTGTCGGAAGAATCTCCCATTAATCCCTTCATGTCGATGATTTGTTCAGGCGTCAATCCATATTTTTCAAAAATCACTTCAGGAGTGTACTCAACTAGTTCGGTTACTCCTTTAGTCGTAATTTTGACTGTGATATTATTGTCCGCAAGCTGAATTAAGTCTTTATCTCCTGAAAGAACCACAACTTCATAGCCTGCAGCTTCCCCTTGTTTTGCAAGAGTACCGATAATATCATCAGCTTCGTATTGGTTCAGACGGTAATGAGGAATTCCCCATGCATCTAAAAGCACATTAAAATAAGGCATTTGTTCGATAAATTCACCTGGAGTTTTCGAACGTCCCCCTTTATAATCTGCATACATTTCAGTACGGAAAGTCGTCTTTCCAGCATCCCATGCAACGAGTACATGAGTCGGTTTTTCAGAGTCTAAAATGGACTTAAACATACGGTGAAATGAATAGAGTGCATTTGTATGTAAGCCATTAGCGTTTTTAAAACGATTTAAATCTAAAATTGAGAAAAATGCGCGGAATGCTAAGCTACTTCCGTCTACGAGTAATAATTTTTGTTTCGCCATAATATGCCTCCTAATTTGTCATTACCAGTGTAACAAATAAACAATCCTATGGACACTAAAAAGAGCTTTTTAATGATAACCGTAAATAGAAATTAAAAGTGAATATCCATTATGGACTATTTAGTTTTTAATATTTACTATGCCCAACAAAAAAACAGTAAATCATATAATTTACTGTTTCGTAATAAGATATTCTATCTTACTTTTATAGACTCATTAAACTACTTATAATGCTTTTTCTAAAACGACAGCTTTTCCATGTTCGTTGTCTCTTTCAATTCCAATTTCTGTAAAACCGCATTTTTGCCAAAATCTTTTACTTTGAGGATTTCCTTTCATATAAGCAAGCCTTACTTTAATAAATCCTTCTTCTCTAAAAGCTTTTAAAACCTCATTAATAATAAGGCTTCCCTTTCCTTGCCCAGATTCTTTACCATCCATCATAAAAAGGCCAATATAGATAGTTTCTTTTGTTGGAAAAGATACAATGAAATCCATAATAGCAACTAATCTATTTTCATTAAAGAAACCTATGTAAAATTTATCATCCATATTTTTACCTTCTGGAAGAGCCTGTAAATCATTTAATACAGATTGTTTACTAGGTTTTGGCGGACAATAGTTAAAGTACAATGGATTACCATTTTCTAAATCCAAAATAAGAGACACATCATTTTCTTGCATCTTTCTAATGTTATAAACGGTAGATAATTTGCTTAAATCCATCTTTTTCCCTCCAGAAATTAGCTTCAATGTAAATTTTATCATTTTTTCTCCATGTCAAATCTATTAAATTAAATAGACTGGCGAAGTGTTCTACTGCTTGTTTATAAACATAGAAAAAGCCTGACTTTCTGCCAAGCTTTTTGTTCATCTAGTTTTGTGTTGGAGAAGTATTTGATAAGAGTTTTTCATAAGCAATCTCATATTTTTGAACGTCCCCTGCTCCCATAAACACGATTACTGCGTCTTTATAGTTTAATAATGGAGATACATTATCAAGAGGTAATACTTTCGCGCCACCTTTAACCAGTTTTGCTAAGTCTTCGATAGAAACATCCCCTGCTTCTTCACGAACAGATGCAAAGATATCACATAAGTATACATGGTCCGCAAGTGATAACACTGCTGCAAACTCTTCTAAAAGCGCGATTGTACGAGTAAATGTATGTGGTTGGAAGACCGCTACCACTTCTTTTTCTGGATATTTTTGACGTGCCGCATCTAATGTTGCACGAATTTCAGATGGGTGGTGAGCGTAGTCATCGATGATTGTCACGCCGTTAATCACTTTTTCAGAGAAGCGACGTTTTACTCCACCGAAAGTACTGAATTGCTCAGCTAATTCATTACGGTCTAAATCATTTAAGTAGTAGAATGCGATAATCGCTAATGCATTAAGGATGTTGTGGTCTCCATATGTTGGAATATAGAAATGACCATATAATTCGCCTTTAATATAGGCATCAAAGTAGCTTCCGCCTTTTTCTTTACGAATATTTTTAGCAATCACATCATTGTTTTCACCAACACCGTAATAAGTAACTGGCACGATGGCATCTAATGTACGTAATCTTTCATCATCCCCGCAAGCGATGATTCCTTTTTTCACTTGTTTACCAAATGCTTCAAAGGCACTTTGAACATCTTCGATATCTGTATAGTAATCAGGATGGTCAAAGTCGATATTGGTCATGATGGCATAGTCTGGACGGTACGCCATAAAGTGACGTTTATATTCACAAGCTTCTAACACGAAATACTCTGAATTCTCAATCCCTTTACCAGTTCCATCTCCGATAAGGTAACTTGTTGGTTCCATTCCACTTAATACGTGAGATAACAAACCAGTCGTACTTGTTTTACCGTGTGAACCAGTAATCGCTACACTCTTATATCCTTTTAATAATTCGCCTAGGAATTTGTGGTAACGAACCACTTCTACACCTTTTTCACGCGCAGAAACTAATTCTTCATGGCTATCTGGGAATGCATTCCCAGCAATGACAACTTGGCCTTCTTTAATATTGTCAGCGCTAAATGGTAATAATGTAATTCCAGCTTCTTCCAATCCTTTTTGAGTGAAGAAGTATTGTTCTAAGTCTGACCCTTGCACTTTATAGCCTTCCCCATGTAATACTAAGGCTAATGCGCTCATTCCTGATCCTTTTATCCCCGTAAAGTGATAAATCTTACTTTTATCCATTTTTTCTCCTCGCTTTTCTACTACTGTTTTTTCGGATGAACATATGGCAACTGACGGTCTTGTTGCTCCTGTTCCATAATCATCGATAACGATTTTTTCATCGCACGTCTTTGTTTTCCCGTAAGTGGTTTTTCCGGCGCTTTTCGTCTTTCAACTTTTGTCTCTGGTAACCATTCTAACAAGGATTCTTGCACGACTTCAACATCTGATTCTTGTTTGCGTTTAAAGGCTGGAACATAGCCTTTTGTTGCGAAAACTTGGCTTTGTACTGGTTTCTCATAAGAGGTGCCATTGTACTCCTTCAAACGTTTTTCGATCGTATCTTCTTGTTCCTCAACCGATACCAATAAAGCTTCTTCTTTTTCGAATAAAATCAAGTCCGTACTATTTGGCAATAACTCATTTTCTAACTCGCGATAAGGAACTTTTGGGGTTTCCTCTTGTTCTAAACCTCTAGTACTCGAAGGTACCGTACTTGGTTTAAAAGGTTTGCGTTGATTCGTATTCAAATAAGAAGTCCAATCCACACGCGGTTTATATTTTTGATGACCTTCCGTCGCCTTTTCCTTAAATGAACGGAATTGCGCTGGTAATTGATGTTCCTCTTTTTCAATCGGTTGTAAGAGTGCTGCATCAGGTCGCTCATCAAAAGGTAAGGATTCTTGTGGAGTCTCATCTTTTCTTGTGGCATCAACTCGCGTCATTTCTTCAACAACTTGATCTTCAAAAGTTTGACCTTGCTTCAAGTAATTTGGAAAAGTAGTCTTTTCACGTCTTGATTGCAAGGAAGCGAATGAATCGTTTTTCTCGTTAAATGGTTCATTCATGACTCCCAATCCTCCTTTATTGTAAGTTTAATGATTTAAATGGCGTCCCTACTGGAGTCGCATCATCTAAAACTAAGATTCCTTTTTTCGCTGGTGCGTTTTCTAAACCTAATTCACGTGCTGAACAAAGCATTCCGTGACTAGCCACTCCGCGTAATTCTCCAGCCCAAATGATAGCGCCACTTGGCATTACGGTACCAGGTTTTGCAACGACCACTTTTTGTCCTGCTTTTACGTTTGGTGCTCCGCAGACGATTTGTAACACTTCAGAGTCACTTACTCGTGTCATTGTAACGTGTAAGTGGTCTGAATCTTCATGATCCACGCAACTTTCAACGTAACCAACTACTAGTGCATCTTCCGGTGTTAAATCTAAAGAAGAAACATCAAATCCAGCTTTTTCAATTAACCCTTTCACAACTTCTTGTTGCTCGGGAGTTAAGATTTGTTGTCCATCTTCTTCAAACGAAATCACTTCAGAAATCTTTTCAATATTATAGCCTAGAACTTCTTTTGACTCACGAACAAAGACTTGAGTCACATTTCCTTTTTTCTCATAGTCGACGTCGTAACGGTTTGCAGTTCCGCTTGTTAATAATAACGTATCGCCGATTCCCTTTTTGTTATAAAAACTTAACCACATATATTGTACCTCTTTAATCTTAATTTGTTCTTCCGTCTAAAATAGTGTTCACTGTGCTACGGTCTAACGCACGGATTGTTTGGATAACCATTTCTCGTGCTGCTTCGTAGTCTTTAATAGAGAACATTGTTTGATGTGTATGAATATAACGAGCACAAACCCCAATCACTGCACTAGGAACCCCTTGATTCATTAAGTGTGCTTTACCAGCATCTGTTCCACCTTGAGAAACAAAGTATTGGAACGGAATGTTATGAGTTAACGCAGTGTCTTCTAAGAATTCTTTCATACGAGGAAGAGTCACCATACCTGGGTCTAAAATACGTAATAAGAATCCTTGGTCTAGGTGTCCAAACGTTTCTTTTGAACCATTAATATCGTCTGCTGCTGAGCAGTCTACGGCAAAGAATAAATCTGGATTGAATTTTGTCACACTTGGACCAGTTCCACGTAATCCAACTTCTTCTTGCACGTTTGCTCCAGCAATCAATGTATTTGGTAAAGTTTCATCTTTAACAGCTTTTAACGCTTCAAGAACGACTGTACATCCGTAACGGTTATCCCATGATTTAGAAATCATGCGTTTCTTATTGGCAGTCCAAATCGTTTCTACATCCGGAACGATTGTATCGCCAGGACGGCAGCCATATTCAAGCGCTTCTTCGCGTGAAGTAAATCCAGCGTCGAATAAAATGTCAGTTACTTTCACAGCTGGTTGTTGACCACCAGCCGCGCGTAATAAATGTGGTGGAATTGAAGATGAAATAATTGGATAGTCTCCATTACGAGTTAATAATGTAAAACGTTGTGCTGAAACCACATATGGGTTCCATCCACCTAAAGGACTTACTTTGAACATTCCGTTTGGAGTGATATTTGTTACCATGAAACCAACTTCGTCCATGTGAGCCGCAATCATAATGCGTGGTGCATCTTCTTCTTTGCTATCACGAACCCCAAAAATACCGCCAAGACCATCTTGTTCAATGCGGTCCACTAAAGGTGTTAATTCGTTTCTCATGAATTCACGAATACGCCCTTCGTGTCCACTTGTCCCTTTCATTTCTGTTAACGTTTTGATTAATTGTTCTGTATGAGCTTCCATTGTATCCTCTTCTTTCCTACTTCTATAAAACATCTTATAAACGCGCCAAAAGCTGGAGGTCCTCCAGCTTTCTTTGATTATCCAATTTTGTATAAATCAATAACGGCTCCTGTTTTTGCATCTGCATAAAATTCGTATTGGACTAGTTCATTATCTTCTTTACGAGTAACCCCGCCATAATAAACTTCCCCATAAAACTCAGGGCTATCCACGAATACAGGTTCCATCTCAATCCAAGAGCCTTCGATAGTACCTACTACTTGAAATAATTTACGTACATTTTGAACAATAACATCTCCATTGACATTTCTGCGTTCAAACCATTTTGAAGTGACCCATGCTCCAATAACAGCACCTGCTGCTAGAAGAAAACTTGCACCTTTGAAACTATTTTTTGATTCCATATGAATCAGGCTCCTTTATTTGTTATTCAGGTTGTTTAAAAGCTTTTCTATCTTGTGGGAAAATCACTTCCACACGATAAATTGGATGACCTTTTGCTGAGAATTTCTCTTCGTATTCTGTCATCACATTTCCTGGAAATTCCACTTGATGTAAATCTAACCAAACTTGTTTTAACACAAGTCCAAATTGTGAAAATGAAGCAAGGCTGTATTCAAACAATCCACGGTTATCTGTCTTAAAGTGTAATTCCCCAAATGGTGGTAATACTTTTTCGTATCCAACTAAGAAACTTTCATGAGTCAAGCGACGTTTTGCATGACGTTTCTTTGGCCATGGATCTGAGAAGTTTAAGTAAATTTGGTCTACTTCACCATCTTCGAAGTAGTCTGTTACTTGTCCACCATTTACATGTAATAATTGTAAGTTTGGAACATCTGCTGCAAGAGCTTTTTCAAGTGCGACTACAAGGACGCTTTCTTGAATTTCAATTCCAATATAGTTAATATTTGGGTTTTGACGAGCCATGCCGCTCACGAATTGACCTTTCCCAGAACCAATCTCGATATGGATTGGATTGTTATTGCCAAAACGATCATGCCATCTTCCCTTCCACTCTGCTGGATCTTGGATGACCATTTCTGGGTGAGCCGCTAAAGCATCTTTTGCCCAAGGTTTATTTCTTAATCTCAAAGTCTAACTCCTGTCTATTCTTCCGTTGGCTTTCCAATACGATTATTGTAAATTGATTTCACCAAAAGAATTTTCTCATTCATTTCAAGGTAACGTCCCTCGAAGTGCGATTTTTTAATATAATTCAAGCAATTCATGAGAGCATACCATTCAATTCGTTGATAAATATTTGTAGACAGTTGTAAGCCATACATATCTAGCCATTCACCCCACTGATGAACAGGAATGTATTGCGTCAAAATCATCGTCAAATCCGAAACCGGATCGGCGAGGCGAACCATTTCCCAGTCCACAAGGTAGAGCTTCTCGTCTTCTGATAACATAAAGTTACGACGGTCTAGGTCTCCATGACAAACTGTTTTCCCAACTTCGCTCACAAGCGGAATCGTTTCAATTAAGTAATTTAATACTTCGTTTAAGAAACGGTGGGTTTGTAATCCTGACTGTAAATTATTTAAATATTCATCGATGAATTTTTGTGTGCTATACTCTTCACCTTGAATTTGTTGCAACATTTGTAAAAGATTTGGGGATTGATGAATTTGTTTTAACAGCTCAATGACTTCGACGGACCCCATTTCTTCCTTAGTGAGGGATCTTCCAGACAACCATTCTTGAGCTGTAATGACATCACCATTACCCGCACGTTTGGTCCATATTAACTTAGGAGTGATACCTTCACCCGATAGCACCGCTAAAAACGGTGAAGCATTTCTCTTTAGAAATACACGTTCATGGTCTTTTACACCCATGTACGCTTGACCGGTGTCCCCACCAATTGGATGGAGATCCCATCCTGTGTCCATGTTATATTCCATCTATTCCATCCCTAACGACAAATTCTGTTTCCTTTAATAAATCTATTCTTTTATTTTATGGTTTTATACCATTTGAGTCAAGTTTGTGCGCTACTTAGTAGCCTACAAACTTAAATTTTTCTTCTCTTCTTAAGGAATCGATAACGCAAATAAAATTGTGTAAAGAATACACCGAAAATCGGATAGAAAATAATCCCTACTAATCCAATCATTTCACGCATACCTATCACTGAAGAAATGCCCAGTACAATACCGGATGCGACCATCGTCATCATAAGAACTGATAAATTATCCTTAAGACGAGTGTTGCTATCCACGAGAGAAGCAAAATGACTATTTTGCGTGTTGGCACTTTGGATAACTCCAACAAGTTGAAATCCTAATAGCATCACAAGTAACGCATTCACGATAAAGTTCCAATAATACGGCTGTGAGAATAACGCCACTACAAAGCTCACGACTGCCAGTTGCAATAATAAACTCATATATTGACTTGTTCGAATGACCGTACGACTTACTAAATAGCGATGCCCACTAGGTTGATTTCCAACAAGCATCTTCAATACGCCATCGAGATAAGTTCGACGATGTGCGTGAGGCTTATGCAACATTGGTACATCGACAAATAAGGCAAATAAACGATAAATACGTTGTTGTCTTTCTAATTCCATTTCAATCATTTTATCAAATTGGTATACGAACGCAGCTTTCCCATAATATTGTTCGACAAAGATACTTAGAAGTACTGGAATAACTAATAATACAATTGACCAACCTTCAGAAATCCATAAGAACATTCCAAAGAAGTTTGCTACTGCAATCATATAAATACCGAGTTTTTCCATCCATGTAAAATGCAGTACTCCACGGTAAGCGTATTTCGTACAACGGAATAACAAGTCTTTAAAGAACACTTGTAATAGGAATAATTTAACGAACATACTTAAATTCGTTCCAAAAGCTTGCGCCACAATTGGAAAAATGATTCCTGTCGAAGCCAACATCACAAGTATCGGAAGCATCCAACTTCGACGAATGGCTTTTTGTAAATACGCCTTAAAGTCTTGTCCTACTACCGATAAAAAGATTCCATCAGCTGGTTCGAGTAACGTTGCTACCCCACCAAAGAATGGAACACTCGCTAGTAAAGCTCCAAGCAATCCTAACAATGGTAATTCCAACACACGAATCGATTGAATCCAACTCGAATATTGCACCATGATAAAGCCAAATAAGAAAAATAAAACAATCAAGAAATGGTCATTCAGTACATAACGCATATACTTCATGCTTTTCTTTTGATATTTTCTTACTCGAGTCTCAAAAAGCTCTGCACTATTCATCGGCATCGTCCCCTGTCGTTAATGCAAAGTAGATTTCCTCTAAAGAAGATTCTTCAATATTCGAAGTGGCACGTAAGCCTTCGATATCGCCTTGAGCAATCACTTTTCCTTCGTGTAATACGATGAAACGATCGCAATACTTCTCAGCAGTGTCCAATACGTGCGTCGACATTAAAATCGCTGCACCCTTTTCTTTTTTCTCTTTTAAGACCTGAAGTAAAGTACGAATCCCTAGTGGATCGAGCCCTAAGAATGGTTCATCGACCACATAGACGGGTACATCTAGCATTAACGCACAGACGATTAATACTTTTTGCTTCATCCCTTTCGAGAAATACGCTGGAAACCAATCCAATTGCTTCGTTAAACGGAACGCTTCTACAAGTTCCATCGCATGAGCCATTGTTTCTTCGTTCATTTGATGATACGAACGAGCTACAAATTCAATGTGCTCTCTAAACGTCAATTCTTCATAGAGAACTGGACTTTCTGGAATGACCGCAATCGATTGACGGTATCCACGTTGGTTTTCGAGAATACTTAGTTTCTCTACTTCCACTCTTCCGCTAAAAGGGGTAAGTTGCCCAATAATCGTTTTAATTGTCGTACTCTTACCGGCACCATTCAAACCGATTAGGCCGCAAATCTCGCCTGGATTCACATCAAAAGTAATATCCGTAATGACAGGAACTTTCGTATATCCTGCAGTCACTTTGTTTAATTGTAGTGTCATATAGATTCTCCTATCTAACTATTCTCCTTATTATACCATAAAGCCAAAAAAGTGTGAAAGGACGCGGAATAAGTGCACTTTTCTTATTCAAGTATAGAACCATCGAACAATTTCGCCTCTAAGAACAAAATAACAGCTCTCCGTCCTGAAAACCTTTCATTTTACAGCATTTTTTGATACCATAGAGGTACGAACTCAAGGAGGAAACACCATGACAGATTGCATTTTTGATAAAATTATTAATAAAGAAATTCCAGCACATATCGTGTATGAAGATGACGTAGTACTTGCGTTCCTTGATATTTCGCAAGTAACACCAGGACACACACTGGTCGTTCCTAAAAAACACGTTGCCAATATCTTCGAATATGATGAAGACTTAGCAAGCGCAGTGTTTGCACGTATTCCTAAAATCGCACGTGCCGTTCAAGCATCAAACCCAGATATTAAAGGATTAAACATTTTAAGTAATAACGGGGAGTTGGCCTACCAAAGCGTATTCCACTCTCACATCCACTTAATCCCACGCTATACAAATGAAGATGGCTTTGGATTAAAATGGCACCCGACTAACCCAAGTTCAGAAGTATTAGCAGAAATCGCGCAATCAATTCGCGAACGAATGGAGGCATAATCAATGAGTAAATTTCTAAAAGGTTTTATTTTCGGTAGTGTTATCGGAGGCGCCGTTGCCCTACTAAACAACCCAAGAAGCGGAAAGGAAAACCGCGAAATTCTATCTAAACAAATTCAAGAAGTGACACAGGACGTGACAGTCATCAATACCGGTAAAGCCACTCTTGAAAGAGGCATTAAAGAACTCCAAGAAGTGATTGTTCCACAAACAATGGAAGTTGTGAATTCTATTCAAGAAGAAGTTACAAAATTCCAACTGGAAAATAAACCTCGCTTCAGACGGATTCAAGATAAAATTCAAACATTGCAAACGCACCTTAAAGAAATGAAATAGAGGGTTTGCCCTATGATTAAATTATTTGCATCGGATATGGACGGTACTCTCCTCACGAATCACGTAGAGGTACATAAAAACAACATTCAAGCGATTCGAAAACTCCAAAAACAGGGGAAACACTTTATCGTTTGTACTGGACGCGATTATCTTCAAGCCAATTTTGCGCTCGAACAAGCAGAATTGCATCTTCCTGTCATCGCCATGAATGGGGCACAAATTTTCGATAAAAATCACGACATTATTTGGGAAGTAACGATTCCACACGATACCGTCTATACTCTATTAGACTACTTCGATTCGATTGATTTGGACTGGCAACTCGTGACTTCTGAAGGAAACTTTAGAAAAAACTATGCTCTCTTTATCAACAAAGTGATTGAACGAAAAAAGGCTGAAAGAAATAATCTATCGCCTGAACAATTGAAAGAGGAAATCAGACAGCTAAAAATCCTTCTAGAGGCAACCGATGTGACTACTGCCGAAGAAGTGCTATCGATTCCAGATATTAAAGTGTTCAAGATTATCGTTTCTCACGATGACGGGCCAGCCTTTTTCAAGCCCGTTCGTGAACATATCGATCAAGCACATCCAAACCTTGTCGTAACCTCTGCATTTATTACGGATTTAGAAATCAATCATAAGGATGCACAAAAAGGCATCGCAGTTGCTCACTATGCAAAAACTCTTGGCTTATCGATGAAGCAAGTGTTTGGTATTGGAGATAACTTCAATGACGTTTCGATGATTCGGGATGCTGGAATTGGTGTTGCGATGGGAAATGCTCCAGAAGAAGTAAAAGCCATTGCTGATTTTGTAACAGACACCAATGTTAACGGCGGTGTGGCTAAAGCCATTTGGCGTGTCCTTGAACAAGAAAAATAAGCATCACTCTCTTCTCTTTCATGAGAGAAGGGAGTTTTTTATACTCAAAAACTCATGTCATAAAATGTGACATGAAATGAGACTAGATTTTTGCATTTCCAGAAAAACTTCCATTATAATAGAAAAACCTTATACGTAAGGTAGATTTGGAGGAATATGTATGAACATTAAAAAATTGAGCTTGGGAGCTGTTCTAGTCACTCTATTGATGACTCTTCTATCCCTCGTTTCTCCGACAAGTTCTGTTAAAGCAGAAACTAAAAAATATGTAATCGCAACAGATATTACATTTGCTCCATTTGAATACCAAGATACAAATGGTGAATACGTCGGAATTGATATTGAATTAATGAAGAGTATCGCAGAGGCTGAAGGCTTCGAAGTAGAATTCAAACCACTTGGCTTCAATGCTGCCGTTCAAGCACTAGAAGCTGGACAAGTAGATGCCGTGATGGCCGGAATGGGTATTACGGATGAACGTAAACAAAAATTTGACTTCACAGATAGTTACTATGACAGCGGAATCGGGATGGGAGTTTCTAAAAACTCTGACATCACAAGCCTTTCTGATTTACAAGGTAAAAAAGTTGCTGTTAAATTAGGAACACAAAGCGCTACTTACGCAGAATCTATTAAGAGTAAGTATGGTTTTACAACAACAACATTCGAAGATTCATCTAGTATGTATCAAGATGTAATGGTAGGAAACAGTGACGCTTTATTCGAAGACTATCCTGTTCTTGCCTACTCAATCAAAACGAACAATCTATCCTTAAAAATGACAGACCATAACGAAAACAAAACTGAATATGGTGTTGCTGTTAATAAAGGAGACAATGCTGAATTTATCACTGCTTTCAACAACGGTTTGAAAAAACTAAAAGAAAGCGGTAAGTATGATGAAATCATCAACAAATACACAACGAATGCTAGCGAAAACACTGAAGCAACAAGCATTCTAGGTTTAATCAAAACAAACTGGCACACTCTTGCAACTGGTTTATGGAACACAATTGTTTTAACCGTTGTTGCTTTAATCTTTGCAAGCTTAATCGGTATTATCTTCGGTTTAATGAAAACTAGCCAAAACAATATTGTACAGGCTATCGCAGGATTTTACATTGACATTATCCGTGGTGTTCCACTAATCGTTTTAACATTCTTCATTTACTTTGGAATTCCACAAGCATTTGAAATTACGATGCAACCATTCGTCGCAGGTGTCATCACCCTCAGCTTGAATGCTTCTGCTTATATCGCTGAGATCATTCGTGGTGGTATCCAAGCCGTTGATAAAGGTCAATACGAAGCCTGCATGAGTTTAGGCCTTCCATATTCAAAGAGCATGCGTAAAGTAATCTTACCGCAAGCGATTCGCATTATGGTTCCTTCATTCATTAACCAATTTGTCATCACATTGAAAGATACTTCTATTCTTTCAATTATCGGTATTGCCGAATTAACACAAACAGGTAAAGTCATCATCGCTCGTAACTTACAATCAAGTCAAATGTGGTTAATTGTCGGCGTGATGTACTTAATCGTGATCGTTCTATTAACGAAACTATCAGCTCACTTAGAAAGGAATTTAAAATAATGGCTATTATCGAAGTTCAAAAACTACAAAAGAAATATGGCGACTTAGAAGTGTTAAAATCCATCGACATTTCTATTGAGGAAGGCGAAGTAGTTTGTATTATCGGGCCTTCAGGTTCTGGTAAATCCACTTTCCTTCGTTGCTTAAACCGTCTTGAAAAAATCAACAGTGGTCATATCATCATCGACGGCTATGATTTAACAGACAAGAAAACAAACTTAAATAAAGTTCGTGAGGAAATCGGAATGGTGTTCCAACACTTCAACCTCTTCCCTCACCTAAGCGTTCTAGAAAATATCATTCTTGCACCGGTAGAATTAGGTCGTGAGACAAAAGAAGCTGCAACTGAACATGCGATGGAACTCCTTGGCATGGTTGGTCTTGCAGATAAAGCAGATGTCTCTCCTAAATCTCTTTCAGGTGGTCAAAAGCAACGTGTGGCTATTGCCCGCGCGCTTGCAATGAAACCAAAAATGTTATTATTCGATGAACCAACTTCAGCACTAGACCCTGAGATGGTTGGGGATGTATTAGAAGTAATGCAAAACCTAGCTAAAGAAGGGATGACAATGGTTGTTGTAACACACGAGATGGGATTTGCGCGTGAGGTTAGCGATCGCGTTATCTTCATGGATGGTGGTTATATCATCGAAGAAGGAACTCCTGAAGAAGTGTTTGGTAACCCACAAAACGAACGTACTCAAAACTTCTTAAACAAAGTCTTACATTAAAATCAATACTGCTCCTGGTACCAATTGGTGCCAGGAGTTTTTTTGTGACATAAATACGTGAAAGAGAATTAACTGCTCTATTAAATTAGAAAGATAGACTTGCGTCTTTTTGTTTTTTATTGAAAGAGTTATAGTGGGGCAACGGTGCAAGCCGAAGTCTTGCACCTTTGAAGCTTCAAAGCTGGAGTAAGGAATCAATTCCTAACTCCAGCTAATTCACATTCAATGCTATTCCCCACTATTCTTTCAATAAACAAAAAGACTCGTCTATCTTCATAGCTTTTTGATGGAGCATTGTTTCTTCTATCTTGTATTTATGTTGCTAAAACTCCTACACATTTGTGTGGTGCAGGTATTTTAATCAGCTTTGTCCAGTTTTGGTGTTTTGTGGCTCAAACACTCCAAGGTTCTTCGACAAGAAAACCACCTCCACTCCGAGGAAAACAAATACTCAAAATTATCATATATGATAATTTTGAGTATCTACATTCTACTTCACTTCAGATTTTGATAATGGCACGATGGCTAGTGTTTTTCCTAAACAGCCTAGAATCTTTAATAAGGTATCTAGTTGTGGGGTGCTCTTCCCTGTCTCGATTCGAGCAATCACGGGTTGCTTCACCCCACTTAACTCTTCTAATTGTTTTTGACTAATTCCTAGTTCTTTTCTGGCACGAATTAATTCACTAATAATAGCAACTCTAAAATCAGTAGCGGCTATTTCTTCTTGGGTAAATAAATCGTCCCTAACATCCTTCCAGTTACTTCCAATTGCTGTTTTACTCATGTTCTCACTCCCACTCTCTTAAAATTATCGTACTATTTTTATAACTTAAAAGTTATCATTTTTAAATACTTTTAAGTTATTATCTTTTGAAAATAAAAAAATCATTATAATGTATACATTATAATGATTACTTAAAAAGACCGAGCGAATGCTCGGTCTTTACTAGTGACATTCAGTTTGGACACCATCGATCATGTCTTGGATGGTGCGTTTGTTATAGAAATTAATTTGTTGTTGGATTTGTTCTTCTTGCAATTTGCCCATAACGCTTCCCATTCGGGTGCTGACAAGGCAGGTTGGGTCGGCAGCTTCTTTGAAGGCTTTTTCCAAGCGTTCATCCTCAGATACTAATAAGAAGATTTCTCCGAGTTTCACCTTTTTGGGATTGCCTTGCCATTGGTAGCCACCTTGTTTTCCCGCAGTGGTTGATACCCAGCCTTTCTTCACCGCTTGGCTCATCAACTTTCGAACAATCGCCGGGTTGCTACAAGCGTTAAATGCGAGGTCTTTGCTCGAATAACGATTGTCGTGATGAATTGCCAGGTACGTTAGGCAGTGAATCATTACGATAAAGTCATTTCCCATAGTAATCCCTACTTAATTAAGCCGAAAACGTCGTTTAAAGCTTCTGCCATTGTTGGGTGAGTGAAGATTTGATCGCGAAGAACTGTGTATGGTAAGTTCGCGTTCATTGCAGTTGCGATAATGTTAATCACTTCATGTGCTTCTTCAGCGAATAATGTTGCACCAACGATTTGGTTTGTTGAAGCGTCCACTAATACTTTGTAGAATCCAACTTGGTTTCCTAAGATTTTAGCTTTTGGAATCGCCATTGCAGGAAGTTTCGCAACTTTGACTTCGATACCTGCTTCTTTGGCTTGTTTTTCATTTAAACCAACGCTTGCTAAAGGTGGGGTAATAAATGTTGCTGTTGGGAATTTCGCACGTTGTTTTGTTGAATATGTTGTATCCCCTGCTAAGAAACGTTTCACGATACGAAAATCATCTAATGATACGAATGTGAATTGTGGTCCGCCGTTTACATCGCCCATTGCGAAGATATGAGGCACGTTTGTTTGTAAGAATTCATTAACTTTAATTGCGCCACGTTCTGTTAATTCAACGCCAGCTTTGTCTAAATCAAGACCTTGTACGTTTGCACGACGACCTGTCGCAACTAAGACTGCATCTGCTGTAAAGGCAACTGGTGCACCTTCTCCTGTAGTAGCTTCTACCACTGCTTTACCGCCTTCTTGATGAACTGCTTTTAATTGAACGCCTAAGTTGAAAGTAACGCCTAAAGCTTCTAATTGTTCTTTCACAGCTTGTGCTACATCTTCGTCTTCACGAGGAAGGAATGCTTCAGTCACATCGATTACTGTTACTTTTGTACCGAATTGTGCGTAAGTTGCAGCGAACTCTAATCCGATAAATCCACTACCGATAATGACAAGGCTTTCTGGATATTCTTCTAAGTTCATAATCGTTTCGCTTGTGTGAATTGCTCCACCGATTGTTAAACCTTCTACTGGTGGTACGAATGGAGTTGCTCCAGTATTAATGAAAATACGATCTGCTTTGAAGAGTTTTTCTCCTTCTGCAGTATCTACAGCTACTGTATGGTCATCTACAAAACGTGCAGTTCCGTCGATAATTTGTGTTTTTTCAACTGAATCTACTTTGTTGTAGTTTGCTGTGTTTAATGCCGCAATCAATGCTTTCTTTTCTTGAACGCTCTTTGTATAGTAGCTGCTAGCGTCTTCGTTTGAATATTGTTTGCGAAGTGCTTTTGTCGCTAATTTTTTAGAAGGAATACAGCCGACATTAATACATGTTCCACCGTACATTTCTTTTGATTTTTCGATTAAAATCGTATCTTCTCCAATACTTCCTAAGTATCCTGCTAATGTTTTTCCGGCTTTACCGAAACCAATAATGATATTTTTTACTGTTGTTGTCATAAAATCACCTTTCTAACTGTAATATTTTTAATTACAATTAGAGTATATCTCACGAATTCATAATCACAAAATTATCTGCTCACGAAAAAAGACACCAACTTTTGTAGATGTTTTCTTGTACTATAGTAATTATTTTTGTTCCCATTGGGTTCATAGACTGTCCTCCTAGCTCTTCAGTTTACGATAATACAAGTAGGACAATAACTTCAATATAAAAAGGAACTAAGCTATAAATTAGGGTTCTATAATTTCTAGGGTTGATGGAAATTTTCCACCAACCCTATTTTAGTG
>CAUPXN010000017.1:0-21261 GCA_963515505.1 uncultured Streptococcus sp. | reverse complement strand
ACATGGTTAAACTTGTTGAAGATAACATGGCTAAAAAAGGTGTTACTATCGTAACGAACGCAATGGCTAAAGAAGCTGTTGACAATGGTGACAGCGTAACTGTTAAGTACACAGTAGACGGCAAAGAAGAAGCTGTTGAAGCTGACTACGTAATGGTTGCTGTAGGTCGCCGTCCTAACACTGATGAATTAGGTTTAGACGTTGCTGGTGTTGAAATGACTGAACGTGGTTTAGTGAAAGTTGACAACCAAGGACGTACAAACGTTAAATCAATCTTTGCAATCGGTGATATCGTTCCTGGACCAGCTTTAGCTCACAAAGCAAGCTACGAAGGAAAAATCGCTGCAGAAGCAATCTCAGGTAAAGCAGTGGCTGTTGACTACCGTGCAATGCCATCTGTTGCCTTCACTGATCCAGAACTAGCTTCAGTTGGTTACACTCAACAACAAGCTAAAGATGCTGGTTTACAAGTGAAAGCTTCTAAATTCCCATTATCAGGAAATGGTCGTGCATTATCATTGAACGCTACTGAAGGTTTCGTTCGTTTAATCACTACTAAAGATGATAACGTAATCGTTGGTGCACAAGTTGCCGGCGTGAACGCTTCAGATATCATTGCTGAATTAGGTTTAGCAATCGAAGCTGGAATGAATGCAGAAGATATCGCATTAACAATCCACTCACATCCATCATTATCAGAAGTAGTTATGGATACTGCTGAATTAGCATTAGGTATGCCAATTCACATTTAATTTTCATATAAATGAACTGAGAGGACTCGAATTTTCGGGTCCTTTTTTGTTGCTGTTAAAAGAAAAGATGATGTAGTTTGCGTTTTAAACCCGAACAATTATCTGAATGAACTTTGAAATATTTGTGGTTTTCTCCTTGATAGCTTGATTGGAGTGGGGGTATCGCGTATAATGATGCTTATAAGACCGAATGAAGGAATATCCTCCATTCAGCGAACCTTTTTGTAAACGAAGGGGGATGTTTCATGTCAGAAGACAAGAAATTTAAAGATTCCTACGTACTTTGTATCGGTGGAATGAACGTGGACAAGAAAGTCCAATTGCTCGAAAATCTCGTGCTCGAAACGAGTAATCCTGTGGTCTCGTCGCTAAGTGCTGGTGGTGTTTCTAGAAACATTGCCGAAAATCTGGGACGTCTTGGACTACCTGTTAAGATGTTGTCAGTTGCAGGCGATGAAGAAAGTTTTACTTGGCTTGAAAAAGAGACTAAAGGCATTATCGATTTTTCGTTAGTGGACAGACTTCCAGGAAAAATGACGTCGAATTACACGGCGATTTTGGACCTTCAAGGAGATATGTGTCTGGCGTTAGCCGATATGTCGATTTGTGAGGAAATGACGCCTGAGTGGCTTTCTTCGCACGAAAACGAAGTGAAACAAGCAGCTATAGTCATTGCGGACCTGAATCTTCCGCAAGAAACATTAGAAGCGCTCATTCAGCTAACTAATCTTGAGAATATTCCACTTGCCATTATTCCAGTGAGCGGACCGAAGATGAAACGAATCCCTGACAAATTACAAGGAGTGAGATGGATTGTCGTCAATGCGGACGAGTCCAAGACGAGGTACGGCGAACACACACTTCCGGAACTAGCTACTTTGTGGCAGAAGGACGGCGTAGAAAACATCGTCATTACAAAAGGGACGAAATGTGGTGCTTTTGCGGATAGTACAGGAGTCGTAAAGACTTTTACACCGATAAAAGCAGATCATGTAAAAGACGTGACAGGAGCAGGAGATTCATTTTCTTCTGGAGTGCTTTACGGGGCTCTAAAAGGGGCAAGCTTGGAAGAGTCGATTGGATACGGATTAACGAATTCGTACTATACGGTCCAAGCCATTGAAACAGTTCGAAAAGACTTAAACTCTAAGTCATTTGAAAAAGAATATCAACAATTAAAGGAAAGAGGTTTATCATGAATCCATTATTATCAATCAGTAAAGAAGTGCAACACGCATTAGACAACAACCTACCAGTCGTTGCGTTAGAATCAACAATCATTTCACACGGAATGCCATATCCACAAAACGTTGAAATGGCTAAAACAGTAGAACAAATCATCCGCGACAATGGTGCTGTTCCAGCAACTATCGCTATCATGGATGGAAAATACAAAATTGGTTTAGAAGAAGCGGACTTAGAACGTCTTGCAAAAGAAAAACCAGTCGCAAAAGTATCTCGTCGTGACTTAGCTGAAACATTTGCTAAAGGTGTTTTAGGAGCAACTACAGTAGCGACAACAATGATTGGTGCACACTTAGCTGGTATCAAAGTATTCGTAACTGGCGGTATCGGTGGGGTTCACCGTGGCGTTGAAGAAACAATGGATATTTCAGCAGACTTAGATGAATTAGGACAAACTCCAGTAACAGTTGTCTGTGCTGGTGCCAAAGCGATTCTTGATTTACCACGTACTCTTGAATATTTAGAAACAAAAGGGGTTCCAGTAGTTGGCTACCAAACAGACTACTTACCAGCATTCTACACTCGTACATCTGAGTACAAATTAAACAGCCGTGTTGACTCTGCTAAAGAAGTTGCTGAAATGATTCGTTACTCTGAATTATTAGGTCTTAAAGGTGGTATCTTAGTTACAAACCCAATTCCAGCTGAACACGAAATTCCACACGAAAAAATCGATGCGATTATCGATCAAGCAGTTCGTGAAGCAGACGAAAAAGGAATTCACGGTAAAGATAGCACACCATTCTTATTAGCGAAAATCGTTGAGTTAACAGGTGGAGAAAGCTTGAAGACAAATATTCAGCTTGTTTACAATAACGCGAAACTTGGTGCGCAAATCGCAAAAGAATACCAAGAAGGAAAATAATTCAGTACTTAAAAGTACTCTTATGGATTACTCTGTATCCTTACGGATATCTTCATATTAGCGATAACGGGGCATCGGTTCGAGCCCAAGGTCTCTCACCTTTAAAGCCTCAAAGAGGGCGTATGGATTAAAAATCCTACGCCCTCTTAGCACAGTGGTTGAATGGAATGAGTTTCGCTGTAAACAGCTATCTCATTCCTATTCAACTTTGTGGGGGAAAGAAAACGAAATGCCATAGATACAATGTGTCTATGGCATTTCTGTCTTTCTCCCTCGTTTTAATGCTATTCCCGTTATTGCTAATATAGAATCCGTGGATACGACGTAATCCATAATTGAATGATTTTCTTTTGGGATTTGTGCCCAAGGAAAAGGGACCGGTGCTTCTCGAGTTAGAGAGTGCAGCGACTTAGTTTAGAAGAGAGCTCTCAACAAATTAAAATGAAAAGCAGTTATGAAGTTAGAGCAGTTTTGTCTAATATTCGAGCAATTAACCTATTTAGTAAATTCTGGAAAAGTTATGTGAAACGATATACGGCACAAAGAAGATGATGACGGAGAATCTGGCGGATTCATTGTCGTAGAAATGGGAAAGTGCATTAAATGCGAATTAGCAGGAGTTAGAAGTTTTTCTTACTCCTGCTTTGAGGCTTTAAAGGCGAAAGACAGAAAGCTTTCGCCGGTGCCCCATTACAACGATAATGAAAAAATCCGCAAGGATTCGCAGGAATCATCTTCTTTTTTAAGAAATTTTGTTATGCATAAATGGAAACTCTTGCAGAAAAAGTGTATACTAAATAGGTATGATTGTGAGGTGGCGAGATGGCCAATTATAGTTATCCAATTGATTTGGAATGGTCGCATGAAGAGATGAATAATGTCATCAAACTTTGGAATGCGGTCGAAGAGGCTTATGAAAAAGGAATCCAAGTAGAAGCTTTTAAAAAAGCCTATCAAGAATTTAAAACGGTAGTCCGTAGTATCGGTGAAGAGAAGAGACTCGGCCGTGAATTCGAGGAAGCATCTGGATATAGCCTTTATCGTGTTGTCCAAGCAAGTAAAAACGCAACAAAAATTATTCGTATGGAAGGATTGAAAAAATAATGGATTTATTAGCAACACACTTATTAGTAAATGACTGGATTATGGAGGCTGGACAAAAAATCCGTCACAGCTTTGGTGAACCATTAAAAGTAGATACAAAAACAAGCCGTAATGACTTAGTAACAAACGTGGATAAAGAAATCGAACAATTCTTTATCGCAAAAATTCGTGAACAATTCCCAACACACAAAATTATGGGAGAAGAAGGTTTCGGTGACGAATTAACTTCAATGGACGGATACGTTTGGTTAATCGACCCAATCGATGGCACATTGAACTTCGTAAAACGTCAAGAAGACTTCGGTATTATGATTGCGTTATATAAAGATGGCGTAGGTCTTTTAGGTTACATTTACGATGTAATGCGCGATCGCTTCGTGTACGGTATTAAAGATTACGGTGCTTACTGCAACGGTCGTCGTCTTTCAACTCCTGAAATCCACAGCATTGGCGACAGCTCAATCAACGTGAATGGATTTATGTTATTAGAAGCGACTGAAAAAGAAGCTGAAATGATTCGTAAAGCAATGGTTACTCGTACTTACGGTGCTTCTTCAATCGAGCATATCCAAGTAATCTTAGGAAAATCTGTAGCGTATGTTTCTACATTATTAGCTCCTTGGGATATCGCGCCAGGGATGGTTATTGCTAAAGAATTAGGATTACACTACAGTACAGTGGATGGAAAAGAAGTGGACTTCTTAGTTCCTAACAAAAAGACAACAGGTGTTATCTGTTCTAAAAATATTGCTGACGAAATTATCGCAGCATTTAAATAAAAATTTGTGGAGGGGCGTAAGAGATTACGCCTCTTTCTTTTAAAGGAGAACGTATGAATATTGCAGTTTATTGTGCGGCAAGCGAAAGTAATTGTCCTGAATTTGATAAGAAAACAGAAGAACTAGGCAAGTGGATGGCAAAACATAACCACACGCTCGTTTATGGTGGTGGAAATACGGGGCTCATGGGAGTCGTTGCGACTGCCGTGATGAACGCAGGAGGAGAGGTCATTGGCGTGATGCCGCAGTTCTTTGTAGACCGAGAAATTGCGAAACAAGATATCACGAAACTTCATATTGTCGATACGATGTCCGAGCGTAAAAATCAGATGATTGCTCTCAGTGAAGTGTACATTGCGCTTCCTGGTGGTCCTGGTACCCTTGAAGAAATCGCAGAGGTCGTTTCTTGGGTACGTGTTGGCCAAACCAATGGCATTTGTATCTTCTATAATATGGAAGGATATTATGATCATTTAGAAGCCTTTTTCGATAAAATGGTGGAAACGAACTTACTGAGCGAAGAAGACCGAAGTCAAATTCATTTTGCAAAAACTTTGTCGGAAATTGAAGCACTTATTGGGTTGGTATAAGTTTAAATTTCGAGTGCATTTACTTAAAAATCGACTTTATGTTTTATATAATTTACTTAGTGAATAGCTGAATAGAAAGGGGAATGAGTTAATCATGAAGTCGTTAAGTAAGGTCTACCAGTATTTGTCTTTTATCTGTTTATTGATTCAATTTCTTTTTTCAATCTATTTCTATAATCAAAGTGGTGTATTTTTTGAGGAAGGAGTACAAATACTCTTTCTATCCTTAAATGGACTGTTGGTGATTGGAATAGTGCAACGAAGTAACAAGCAACACGATTGGCTAATTGGAGTAGGGGAAGCTTTAATCCTTCTTTTACTATTTTATCAAATCAATGCCAGTCATATTATGATTGTGGATGCATTTGTGGATAGTACCCTTCCACTTTTCTTACAAGGAGCTTTTAGGATTTGTAGTAAACCAGTTCTTTTGCTGATGGGGTGGAGTATTCTTCAACTGTTGATGCAGTTTGGCAGAATGTTCCGTGTAAAAAGGGTGACAACGTAATAAATCAATTGTAGTTCTATTTTTGGAGTGGAAATGTAAGCCGGAATGATGCAAGTTCTGGGGGAAGTTCTACTCCGTTTTTTTGTTAGCGTAATACCCCTAACTTTGCTATAATAAAGGATATGAGTTTAAGGGAGGGCAACGAATGGAATTAGAAAAAACAACGCAAATGAACTTGCTTGTAGAGTTCTATGGCAGCCTTTTAACCGATAAACAACTCGAATATATGGAGCTCTATTATGGGGATGATTATTCGCTTGGTGAAATCGCCGAAGAATTTGACGTGAGCCGTCAAGCAGTATATGATAATATCCGCCGCTCGGCAAAGTTATTAGAAAACTATGAAGAGAAATTACATCTGGTCGCTGATTTCTATAAACGCCAAGAGCGCTATGATGAATTAGAAAAAGAAATTCAAAAGAACTATCCTGAGGCAACACAGCTTGCTTCAATCGTTTCAAAATTACAAGAGATGAATAAATAAACTCAAGGAGTGAAATTATGGCATTCGAAGGATTATCAGATCGCCTGCAAAATGCGATGACTTCCGTTTCACGAAAAGGAAAAATTACGGAAGCTGACTTAAAACAAATGATGCGTGAAGTGCGTCTAGCGCTTTTAGAAGCCGACGTTAACTTCAAAGTTGTAAAAGACTTCGTACGTAAAGTGAACGAACGTGCGCTAGGTGCCAATGTGCTTGAAGCATTATCACCAGCACAACAAGTCGTTAAAATCGTTAACGAAGAATTAACAGAATTAATGGGGGGCGAACAAGCGCCATTCCGTTTCGAAGCGAAACCGCCAACGGTAGTGATGATGGTCGGTCTTCAAGGGGCCGGTAAAACAACAACTGCTGGTAAACTCGCTTCTTTCATGGCGAAACATGAAAAGAAACGCCCATTACTAGTTGCTGCCGACGTGTATCGTCCAGCCGCGATTGACCAATTACAAACATTAGGGAAACAATTAAACTTCCCAGTGTTCTCACTTGGAAATCAAGTAAGCCCAGTGGAAATCGCAAAACAAGCCATTGAAAAAGCGAAAATTGATGGTCGCGACTTAGTGATTATCGATACGGCCGGTCGTTTGCATATTGACGAAAACTTGATGGAAGAATTACAAAACATCAAGGCAGTCGCAAACCCAAGCGAAATCTTACTCGTTGTCGACTCAATGACAGGGCAAGATGCCGTAAACGTGGCTCAAACATTTAACGAACGTCTGGACATCACAGGGGTTATCCTTACAAAACTTGATGGGGACACTCGTGGTGGTGCGGCTCTATCTATCCGTTCTGTTACAGGAAAACCAATTAAATTTACAGGTCGTGGGGAAAAATTAGAAGACTTCGAAATCTTCTACCCAGAACGTATGGCTTCTCGTATTCTTGGTATGGGGGATATGATGACCCTTATCGAGAAGGCGCAACAAGACTTCGATGAAGCAAAAGCGCAAGAGATGGCAGATAAGATTAAAGCGAACACCTTTGACTTTAATGACTTTATCGACCAATTAGACCAAGTGAATAAGATGGGACCACTTGAAGACATCTTGAAGATGATTCCAGGGTTAAATAAAATGGCTGGTCTAAACGACTTAAAAGTGGATCCAAAAGATACAGCTCGTATGAAAGCTATCGTCTTATCAATGACACCACAAGAGCGTGAAAATCCAGATATCTTATCACAAGCACGCCGTAAACGTATTGCGGCAGGTTCGGCTCGTCCATTAGCAGAAGTGAACCGTTTAATTAAACAGTTTAACGAATCTAAGAAGATGATGAACCAAATGTCCAACGGTAATATGAAAGGCCTAGAAGGCATGATGAACCAAATGGGCATGGGCGGACGTACGAATAAACTTGCTCAAATCGGTATGCAACAATACGCACGCCGTCAAAAACAAAATAAATTGAAAAAATTAAAGAAAAAACGTTAGGAAACAGCGTTATAAAATAATTTAAACCGCAACATCTTACTAAACTCGTAAGGTTGCGGTTTTTTTATGGCGATTGTAACGCAAAGAAAGGAGAATTCAATGGGAAACAAAACGAAAACATGGCATGTCATTCCAGCAGTGGTCGCAACGGCGATTATGAGCTTTTGTGGCGTGCTAATTGAAACAGCAATGAACGTTACCTTCCCAACATTGATGACAGAATTTAATACAGATTCTTCAGGAATTCAATGGGTAACAACAGGATACTTACTGGCTATTGCCATTGTCGTGCCAATTACGGCTTATTTAACACGAAACTACACGATTCGCCAACTCTTCTTGGCAGCGAACCTTTTATTTATCGGTGGGGTCTTAATTGACTGTATTTCACCAAACTTAGCGGTTTTATTACTCGGACGCTTTATGCAGGGGATTGGAACAGGGATTGCACTTCCATTAATGTTCCATATCGTATTGACAAAAGTACCTTTACACCAACATGGAACAGTCATTGGAATCGGAGGGATGACGACCGCTCTTGCGCCACCAATCGGGCCAACATTTGGCGGTGTCGTCTCAAGTATGTTTGGATGGCGTGCAATTTTCTACGCATTGATTCCATTCCTTATTTTTTCATTAGTGATGGGACTTTGGGCGATTCAAGCAGAAGAGTCACCGAAGAAACAGCCGTTCAACTTTATGGCGTTTGTAACGTTAGGGATTGGCCTTGCAAGTTTACTGATGGCGATTGAACATTTATCAGTCATCTACCTAGTAGTAGTGTTCGTAGCGTTTGCGGCATTTTACTACTTTAATCGAAATAATGCGCTCTTATCGTTTAAACCATTCCAAATTGTCCGCTTCAACGCGACGCTTTATATCGTGCTAGCCTTCCAAGCTGTTGTGTTAGGATTATCGTTCATTTATCCAAACTACATCCAATTAGAGTGGGGAGAATCAGCAACAGTAGCTGGGCTCTTCATGTTCCCAGGAGCTGCGATGGTAGCCGTATTATCTGTTGTATCCGGTCGTTGGTATGATAAATCAGGTCCATTGAAGCCGATTTTAACAGGATTAGTGTTTGCGGTTGTTGGAGGAGTATCCATCAGCGTATTCTTCCCAGGATTAACGATTTATCCGCTCTTAGCGCTAAACGTAATCTTTATGACAGGGATTGGATTTGTAATGGGAAGCAATGTAACCTATTCATTAGCGCAATTAAATTCAGAGATTCAAGCAGATGGAAATAGTATCGTGAATACATTGCAACAATTCACTGGTGCGATTTCAACAGCCGTTATCGCGCGTATTTTCAGCTCATTTGATTCAAACTTAGTAACAGCAGGACAAATCAGCGTCATCTTTGTAACGACACTTGCAGTTATTGCACTTGTTGTCTTCTTGTGGATTTATCCACAAACACAAAAAAGTAAATAGAACATAAGGCAACCTTGAGAAGGGTTGCCTTTTTTTGCGAGTGTAACATTTTTGTTACGTAACATAATTGTTACACCCTAAGTTGGAAAAGTTCAGTTGTATCAAAAATGATTTGTATCAAAATTGATACAAAACGAATTTTAAACTTTAAGATGTATCATCTGTGATACGTATCATGCATGATACAAATTGCATCAAAAAAATACCTTTGAGAAAATTCTCAAAGGTATTTTGCGTTATTATTTGCGGTTTTGTTTACCAGCGTTACGGCCACCAGTTTTGTTTTGACGTTGTGCGAACGTCTCTTGTTGAGTCACTTTTTGTGCTGTTTTACGTGGTGTTGTACGTTGTGGTAACACAATGTTTTCATGGTTTAATTCTTCGTCGATTTGAGCTTTAATTTTTGGACGAATATAAGTATTTTGAATCCATGATTGTAAAATTTGGATAAGGGCAGAGATGAAGAAGTAAATACCAACCCCGGCTGGTGATTGGAAAGTCATCATGAACATCATTACTGGAAGAATGTAGTTCATTGAACGACTTTGTTTTTTCGTTTCTTCGTCCATTCCCATTTGGCTGACTACTGATTGAACATAGTAAGCTACCATTGTAGCAAGTGCAATTGGTAAGAATTGTGCTCCAAGGTTGATTCCCATGAAATCACTACTTGAAATTTCGTTTGATAATAGAATCGCGTTATACAATCCACTCCAGATTGGCAATGTAATCAAGATTGGTAAACATCCTGAACCGATACCGCCCATTAATGAGACATTGTTTAACTTATATAACTCCATTTGTTCTTGTTGAATCGCAAGTTTCTCTTGAGGAGTTGATGCTTGTTCTGCACGAGCAGTAATCTCAGCAATATATGGTTTTAATACTGCCATTTTTTCTTGTTGGACAAGCATTGTTTTCATTTGATGGAATTGTGTTGGCATCAAAACGACACGAACAAGTATTGATACGATTACAATTGCAATCGCGTAGTTTCCGTTAAATACAGAAGCAATTTGGTTTAATAACCATTGTGTTGGGACTACTAAATAATTATAGAGCCACCCAATTGGTTCATGGTTTTCATTATATTGAACGGTACATCCCGCAAGTAGTAGGGGAAGAACTGTTGCAACTAATAGCAGTTGAGCTTTTTTAGTTAGTTTCATAATCACTTTCCTTTTCATTTAATAACATGATTTATTGTACACGTGTTTCGTTGAAATAGCAACGTTCTTTATATAATTTGAAACTTTGTAAATTTAGGTGCATCATCAAAATCACTTTCTTCATACCGGTCAACACGTCCATAAGGAGATACGGAAGCTTTGACTCTTTCGATAAAACGAGTAACGGCTTTTTCTTCGCCTTGTGCAACGACAAAAACAGAGCCATCCATTTTATTTTGAACCGTGCCACAAATATCTAGTTGAATGGCGAGTTGCTGCGTGAAAAAGCGGAATCCGACGCCTTGAACGCGTCCCCAAACACGAATTTGTCTTGTAATCATAGAAAGACCTCCAAAAAGTAGAATTATTTTGTCATCTCTATGAAACAAGATTACCATGATTTCTCAAAATTTGGTATACTAATAAACGAGGTGAAAACATGTTTAAAGTAATTGAGACAGCAGGTCAAGATGAACCGTGGTGGTTTTTCGATGACTGGGAAAAAATGATTGTTTCGACTGAAGAATTTTCTTCTTTAGAAGAAGCGAAAAATAGTTTCCAACAGCATGAAGCAAGACTTGCTTCTAACTATCCAGAAAAACGATCAAAAGGAACAAGCGCCATTGCCTTTTGGGATGAGAAAGAACAAGATTATTGTGTGGCGTGTGAATGTGATGTTCAAATTTTCCATGGACTGATTTTAGTCGATGAGAAGAATCAATTAGTAGAAGAGAAAGGAGAAGAACGTGGCTAAACAAACGAAGAAAAAAACACAACGAAAAAATTCAAAGAATACAAATCCGTTTTTATCCATTGAAGCTGTTGCCGTATTTATTATTGTCTATAGTTTATTAGCAATTTTTCAATTAGGCTTCTTAGGAAAATTCTTTGCGAATCTGATTCGTTTCTTTATCGGAGATTTATTTGCTTTCGGTGGAGTGTGCGGCGTTCTAGCTGGTTTTGGAATGTTATTCCGTGGAAGAATGCCTAAAATTATGTGGAGATGGACAGCAGCTGCAATCTCTTCTAGCGTGGCACTTCTTTTATTCGTGTCTGTGATGACTTATAGTAGCTTTACTAGTTCAGGTTCTCCGGTTTTCCAAGAAATGATGAATCGTTTCATGGTGGACTTTACGTCTAATACCATTTCTCAACGACTCGGTGGTGGGGTATTAGGAACACTCCTATATTCTTGTACGTATTTCCTTGTTTCACAGTGGGGAACGTATTTAATCGTATTCCTATTATTAGTATGTAGTGGACTTTTAATCTTCAACGTGCATTTAAGTGACGTGATGGATTTTATTCGTACACAAACAGCGAATGCTTCTGAAAAGTTAGCCGAGCGTAAAGCCGAACGTGAAGCACGACGTTTGGAAGAAGAACAAGAAGCTGAGGAGAATGTTGTGGCAACACCTGTATCACCGGCTCCTGCTCCAGTACAAACAGAAACACCTGAAACACCAAAAGAACCAAGAAAACATCATTCTTTATTAGACCGAATGAAAGATGTGTTCTTTGATGAATATGAAGATGAAACTTTAACAGAAGATGAATATGCAACATCTCCGATGGTAGAACCGATTCCTCCAGTGGAACCAGTTGCACCTGCTCCAGTTGCTCCAGTAATGCCAACGCAACCAGTAGCTCCTGTTTCAGTTCAAAAGCCAGAAGAGCCTGAGTTTGAGGATGATGGGGAAGACATCGGCGAACTTTCAATGAGTGGTGAACAAAATGATGAAGATTATCAGTTGCCACCAGTGACGTTATTAAACCCCGTACAACATTCAGATCAAACGAATGAACGTACGATTGTAGAACGCAATATGCGTATTTTAGAACGTACCTTTGCAAGTTTCGGGGTGGATGCTAAAGTAATGCGAAACCCAATGCTAGGGCCAGCCGTTACAAAATATGAAATTCAACCAGCGATTGGTGTAAAAGTAAGTAAGATTGTGAACTTGAGTGATGATATTGCTCTTGCACTTGCAGCTAAAGATATTCGTATCGAAGCTCCAATTCCAGGGAAGCCTTATGTAGGGATTGAAGTTCCAAATAGCCAAACAAGTTTTGTATCGTTTAGCGATGTAATCCAATCAGCGATTCAATCACCAAAACCTTTAGACGTACCATTAGGAAGAGATATCTCTGGTAATGTTCGTCTTTGCGATATTACAAAAATGCCGCATATGTTAATTGCCGGTTCAACGGGTTCTGGTAAATCCGTATGTATTAACGGTATTATCACAAGTATTTTAATGAAGACAAAACCACATGAAGTGAAATTAATGATGATCGATCCGAAAATGGTAGAGTTGAATGTGTATAATGGCATTCCGCATCTATTAACACCGGTTGTAACGAACCCTCGTAAAGCGGCTCAAGCTTTACAAAAAGTAGTAGCTGAGATGGAAAAACGTTACGAATTATTCGCTTCAATGGGAATGCGTAATATCGATGGATATAACGCTCATGTCGAACAATATAACCGTGAAACTGGCGAAAATAACCCAACACTTCCTTATATCGTCGTGATTGTAGACGAACTTGCGGACTTAATGATGGTGGCAAGTAATGAAGTAGAAGATGCGATTATTCGTCTAGCTCAAATGGCCCGTGCTGCCGGTATTCATATGATTCTAGCAACACAACGTCCATCCGTTGACGTTATTACTGGGATTATTAAAGCCAACGTTCCTTCTCGTATTGCCTTTGCGGTATCCAGTGGTACAGACTCTCGTACCATTATCGATGCCAATGGTGCTGAGAAACTCCTTGGACGCGGAGATATGCTATATATGCCAATGGGTGAAAATAAACCAATTCGTGTACAAGGCGCATTCTTAACGGACGAAGAAGTCGAACGTATCGTTGATTTCGTCAAGAATCAACAAGAAGTAGAATATGATGAAGCGATGATGCCTTCAGAAAATACAAGCTCTGCTGGTGGAAGTGAACCAGAAGACGAACTATTTTACGAAGTGATTGAACTATTAAAAGAACAAGAAACGATTAGTACCTCTTATTTACAAAGAAGATTCCGTATCGGATTTAACCGCGCAGCGCGTATGATAGATGAATTAGAAGCGCGTGGTTATGTTGGACCTGCAGATGGAAGTAAAGGAAGAAAAGTGAATGTTCATGTTTTCAATGAAAATGACGCTTCCAAACCAGGTGAAACGAACGTATAGAAATGTAAAAACCGAACGTTTTTCATAAAAATCACCTCCAATGAAAAGATTTAGCTTGATTTTCATTCTATTTATGTTAGAATGACTGTAGTAAATCATTTATTGGAGGTTTTTTATCGTGAAAACTAAAAAGAATTTAGCTTTATTTGCATTGACACTTGGTGCGACTGCTGTATTGGCAGCGTGTGGCGGATCAAAATCTGATAGCTCACAAGCATCTTCTCAAAACGCTGGCTCTTCAGACAACTTTAAAGCGGTAATGGTATCTGATACTGGTGGTATTGACGATAAATCATTCAACCAAGGCGCTTGGGAAGGCCTTCAAGAATGGGGTAAAAACAACGGTGGTAAAACAAAAGGAAATGGTATTGATTACATTCTTTCAAAAGCAGAATCTGACTATACTACAAACCTTAACACTGCGGTTTTAAATGAATACAATATTATTTTCGCAATCGGATTTAAATTACAAAAAGCTGTTGACGAAGCAGCAAAACAAAATCCAGATGCACACTTTGCGATTATCGATAGCGTGGTTGAACAACCAAACGTGGCTTCAATCAACTATAAAGACCAAGAAGCAGCATTCCTTGCAGGGGTTGCGGCTGGTGCTACAACTAAGACAAACAAAGTAGCTTTCATCGGTGGTATGCACGGTCCAGCGTTAGATAAATTCGAAGCTGGTTTCAAAGCAGGGGTTCAAGCAGTTAACCCTAAAGCAACTGTTGAAATCCAATATGCTGAATCATTCTCAGATGGTGCTAAAGCAAAATCTCTTGCAGAAGCAATGTACGCTTCAGATGTTGACATTATTTATGCAGCAGCTGGTGGTGCAGGACTTGGAGTATTCGCAGCGGCTAAATCAATCGTTGAAGCAAATCCAGATCGTCAAATTTGGGTAATTGGGGTTGACCAAGACCAACAAGCAGAAGGTAAAGTGAACGACTCTCGTAACGTAACATTGGCATCTACACTTAAAGGTGTAAAACAAGCACTTATCAAATTTAGTGAAGATGCTGCTAAAGGAAACTACCACGGTGGTGAACAAGTACTTTACGGATTATCTGATAACGGTGTTGGTTTAACAGATGGTCAATTATCAGACGCAGTTAAGGCAAAAGTTGCTGCATACAAAAAAGCAATTATCGAAGGAAAACAAGAAGTTCCTGCGAAACCTTAATTTTAACAAACGAACTTAAATTGAGAGGAGTAGGAGTTGAAGAGAATACGAATTTCTTCGCTCCTACTTTTGTATACATAGAACATTGTACGGGGTGAGACGATTGGTAGAAGAATCATTTGTGATTGAGATGAAAGGCATCACAAAAAAGTTTGGTAATTTTGTAGCCAATAATCAGATTGATTTAACATTGAAAAAAGGCGAAATCCATGCGCTTCTTGGGGAAAACGGAGCGGGGAAATCGACATTAATGAATATCCTTTCAGGGTTATTAGAACCAACGGAAGGAGAAATTAAAGTAAACGGTGTTCCAACAAAGATTGATTCACCAAATACAGCGAATCGTCTGAAGATCGGAATGGTTCACCAACACTTTATGCTTGTGAAGAAATTCAGCGTGGTGGAGAACATTATCCTGGGTAAGGAGCAAACAAAGTTCGGTTTTATCGATAAAAATGCGGTAAAAGAAGAAATTATGGAACTTTCTAAGAAATACCATCTAGCTGTAGACCCTGATGCAAAAGTAGAAGATATTACAGTTGGAATGGAACAACGTGTTGAAATCTTAAAAACTTTATATCGTGGTGCCGATATTTTGATTTTTGATGAACCAACAGCAGTACTAACTCCTCAAGAAATCGAAGAGCTTATTGTCATCATGAAGCAATTAACTAAAGAAGGAAAATCGATTTTCTTAATTACTCATAAGATTAAGGAAATTCAAGCGGTTGCTGACCGCTGTACGGTTATTCGTCGAGGCAATGTGATTGGAACTGTTGAGATTGGTAATGTTACGGACCAAGAATTAGCAGATATGATGGTCGGACGTTCCGTATCTTTCAAGACGCAAAAAGAACCTGCTAAACCAACAACAGATGCATTAGTCATTAAAGACCTTGTTGTGAAAGATAGCCGTGGTATCGAAGCGGTGAAAGGATTAGATTTAACTGTAAGACATGGTGAAGTTGTAGGGATTGCAGGGGTTGACGGAAACGGACAATCAGAACTCATTCAAGCATTATCTGGGCTACGTGCCATCGAAAGTGGTTCGATTCAATTGGATGGAAAAGACATCACGAAGGTGCCAACAAGACAGCGGACAGAAGGAGGACTCGGGCATATTCCAGAAGACCGTCATAAACATGGTCTTGTTCTTCAAATGGGACTCGATGAAAACATCGGTATTCAAACATACTATAAAGAACCATTATCGAAGAACGGCTTCTTAAATAAGAAAGCTTTTGTGGACTTAGCGGAACGCTTAATCGAAGAATTTGACGTGCGTACACCAAGTCCAACAGTAGCTGCTGGAGCTCTTTCTGGAGGAAACCAACAAAAAGCGATTATCGCGCGTGAAATCGACCGTGACCCAAGTTTACTCATTGCAGCACAACCAACCCGTGGACTTGACGTTGGTGCAATTGAATACATTCATAAGCGTTTGATTGATCAACGAAATAAAGGTAAAGCCGTATTACTGATGAGCTTTGAATTAGATGAAATTTTAAACGTTGCGGACCGTATCGCAGTAATGTATGAAGGTCGTATCGTAGACGTGTTAGATACAAAAGAGACAAATGAAACAGAATTAGGATTATTAATGGCGGGTTCGACAAGAGAACAAGTAAGAGCCAAGGAACAGGAGGCGTTATAAGATGAAAGGTGCAAAATACAAAAAGATTCTTATTCCAGTCCTTTCTGTTGTGCTTGGATTATTAGTTGGAGCTGTTATTATGTGGGTATTCGGCTTTGATGTTGTTAAAGGATATTCCGCATTACTTAAAGGATCGCTTGGAAAACCATTTTATATTGGTGAAACCTTAAGACAAGCCACACCTTTAATTCTCGTAGCGCTCGGATTTGCATTTGCAAGTTACGCAGGTTTCTTCAATATCGGAGTTGCAGGGCAAGCGTTAGTCGGATGGTTTGCTTCCGTTGCAACAGGTCTCTTACTACCAGATTTACCTAAGATTATTCTATTACCATTATGTATTTTTATGGGGATGTTTGCAGGGGCTATTTGGGCAGGGATTGCTGGTTACTTAAAAGCGTACTTTAACGCGAGTGAAGTAATTGTGACGATTATGTTGAACTATACAGCGCTTCATATCGTAAACTATGTGATTCGTGAAGTATTAACAGAAAAAGCAGAAATCACAGCTTCAGTTCCAGAAGCAGCAAGCTTAAGAATGCAATTCTTGTATCAATTGACAGGAAAATCAACCTTGCATGGAGGTATCTTTATTGCGATTCTGGCTGTCTTCATTGTGTGGTTAATTATGAATAAAACAACAACAGGTTTCGAATTAAAAACAGTCGGATTAAATAAACATGCTGCAGAATATGCAGGGATGAGTGCGAAGAAGACGATTATTCTTGCGATGGTTATCTCTGGTGCCTTAGCAGGTCTTGGTGGAGTAATGGAAGGGTTAGGAACTTTCCAAAACGCATTCGCTTCAGAAAGTCTTCCAAGTATTGGATGGGACGGAATGGCGGTATCGCTTCTTGGGTTGAATAATCCAATTGGTATTCTATTCTCTGCATTGGTATTTGCCATTCTTCGTATCGGTGGGATTTCAATGCCACTACTAGCGAAGATTCCTACAGAAGTCGTATCCATTGTGGTGGCATTTATCATCTTCTTTGTGGGTGCGAACTACTTAATGGAAGTTATTGTTGATAAATTCCCTCATTTTGGGAAGAGAAAGGGGTAATGAGAAATGGATTTAGTAACACTTTTACAAGTAGTTGTCGGGAACATGCTCATCTACTCAACACCGCTGATTTTAACAGCTTTAGGGGGTATCTTCTCAGAACGAAGCGGGATTGTAAATATCGGTCTTGAAGGAACAATGGTGATTGGAGCCTTTGCCTCAGCCGTCTTTAACTTAGCGTTCGCATCACAATTTGGTTCATGGACGCCATGGGTTGCTCTAATTGTCGCGGCAGTTGCTGGAATGTTGTATTCAGCGATTCACGCGTTCGCAACAGTTTATCTGCGTGCAGACCATATTATTTCAGGGACAGTGTTAAACTTACTAGCACCTGCCTTAACCGTGTTCCTTTGCCGTTTGATGTACAACGAAATCGGACAAACGGAAATCATTACAAACTACTTTGGTAAAACAACGATTCCAGTATTAAGTTCGATTCCAGTCATTGGTAAAATCTTCTTTACAGATACATTTGTTCCGGCTTATTTAGCTATTGGTTTAGCATTTGTTTGTGCGACGGTTTTAAATAAGACAAAATTTGGATTACGTCTACGTTCTGTAGGGGAACATCCGCAAGCAGCAGATACATTAGGAATTAACGTTTACCATATGCGTTTTGCAGGAGTATTAATCTCAGGGTTCTTGGCAGGTATCGGAGGAGCTATCGTTGCTCAATCGATTACACTGAACTTCTCAGCGACAACGATTGCTGGTCAAGGGTTCATTGCGATGGCTGCGATGATCTTTGGTAAGTGGAATTCAGTGAGTGTGATGCTATCAGCATTACTCTTCGGACTCGCTCAAAGTTTAGGGGTTATCGGAAACTATATACCAGTAATTAAAGATATTCCATCAATTGGCTTGACGATTGCTCCATATTTGATTACTATCATTGTATTGGTAGGATTCATTGGAAAATCGGAAGGACCAGCCGCTAACGGTAAGAACTACGTAAAATCTAAATAAGAATGAGAACTGCTTTTAATCTAGGTGCCATACTGTATTAAAAGCAGTTTTTTTAATGAGAAGGGGTCATAAATGAAAAAACTAGTATCTTTAATTGTTGCAATTCTTGCAATGGTTGCCATTTTATTTGGAGTAAAAAACATGCTTCAAGCAAAGGAATCTACAGAAGAAGTAGAAACTTCAGGAGAACAACAGCAACTATTCCTATTTAACTGGGGGAACTATATCGATCCAGAATTAATTAAGGAATTCGAGGCTGAAACAGGCATTCAAGTGGTCTATGAAACATTTGATTCAAATGATGCGATGGAAGCCAAATTAAAACAAGGTGGGACGCGTTATGATATCGTCTTTCCGAGTGAATCGAGCATTACAAAATTAGTGAATCAAAATTTACTTCAAAAGCTAGACCATTCAAAAATTAAAGGACTAGAGAATATTTCTCCTTTCTTATTAAATAGTCCAGTGGATAATGGTAATCAATATACGATTCCGTATTTCTGGGGGACAGTAGGAATTATGGTCAATACGAAATATATCGATCCAGAAAGCATCCAAACATGGAGTGATTTATGGAAAGAAGATTTCAAAAATAAAGTGCTCGTCCTAGATGGAAACCGTGAAGCGTTAGGGATGGCTCTTCAATCTTTAGGATATTCATTAAATTCGAAGAATGAGAATGAATTACATGCGGCAGAAGTGAAGTTAAAAGAATTGAAACCAAATGTTCGCGCAGTCCTTAACGAAGAAATTAAAACAATGATGAAACTCGAAGAAGCTCCAATCGGAATGGGGTATTCAGGGGACGCTGCTGCAGTTGCTGAAGAAAATCCAAATGTACAATATATCTTGCCAAAAGATGGTAGTGCGGTTTGGACAGATAACTTTGCGATTGCACATACGGCTGTCAATGTCGAAGGTGCGTATGCCTTTATTAACTTTATGCTTCGACCAGAAAATGCAGCAAGAAATGCAGCATACGTAGGTTACTCAACACCAAACGAAAAAGCAAAAGAATTGATGGATCCAGAAGTCACTGCTGATGAAACATTCTATCCTTCAGAAGATATTATCAATTCATTAGAACACTATGAATATCTAGGAAATGACTGGATTCAAAAATATAACGAAGCCTTCTTAGACTTCAAGATGGAGTTATAATATGCATTACTATTTAAAAGCTAAAAATCTCTTTATTGGTAATACAACGACTGCAGTAGCTGGTATTTTAGAAATTAAAGACGGGCGCATTGTGAACCATTTGGATTACAATGCGCCTGTTGAAGGTGAAGTGCTAGATGCTGGCGATAAGCTAGTGGTTCCTGGTTTTATTGATGCTCATGTGCATTTATACTTATCAGCGTTGATTCATTTAGGAAAGATGAAGGCAGTAGGAGGGCCAACCATTGATGAGGTCGTTCTTCAAGCAACTTCTATTCCTGAATATAATGGATGGAAAATCGGAATTGGTTGGTATGCCAGCGACTTCGGTCAACAAGTCTTACCAACTAAAGAAGATTTAGATAAAGCTTCAACAGAAATTCCAATCTGCTTAATCGCCGGAGATGCGCATACGATTTGGCTCAATTCCAAGGCACTAGAAGTGTTGAAATTAATACCGGAAGCAATTCCGCAAAATATCGGTGGAGAAGCGGTCGTGGAGAATGGCGAACTGACAGGGGTATTCCTGGAAGCCAAAGCCATCTATTATTTATCAAAAGTATTGTCTGTATATAAAGACGATGAAGAACAAGCCTTAAAAGACTATATGTCGTATTTAAACCAAATGGGCGTGACGGCTGTTGGGGATGTTGCCTTAACAGGTGAGAGTCCAGATGACATTGTGTATCCAGAACTGTACGAAAAGGTAGAAAAAGATGCCACAGTTCGTGTAAGCTTCTTCCCAGCCATGCGTGAAGAAGTGGAACGTAACCGTGAGCTTTACAAGACATACCGCTCTGATATGCTCCAAATGGGGGGCGTCAAGCAATTTTATGATGGAGTGACGAGTTCGCATACGGCTTATTTAAAAGAGCCGTATCCGATGCCATTTTTTGAAGGAGACGTTGGTGGTCCACTCTTAACAGAAGAGAAAATGGAACGCCTAACGCTTCTTGCTAACAAAGAAGGGTGGCCAATGCGGATTCATACTGTTGGAGATAAGGCGATTGAATTAACACTCAAAAACTTCAAAAAAGCGCAGGAAGAGACTCCTTTTGACGTACCAAATAAATTCAATACCATTGAACATTTGGAAGTAATGGATCCAACAGACCTTCCTCTAACGGCCCAGCCTTCATTAATCGTTTCGGTACAACCAAGTCATTTATTGGTAGGGTACGAGACTTTAGATGAAGAAGTTGGGGCAGAGCGTGCGCGCCATATGTTCCCGTTCAAATCTTTCTTAGAAGAGGGTGCAACGCTGGGGTTCGGAACAGATACACCAGTTGTGCTGGATGTGACGCCATTTGAATCGATGTTTAACGCGGTAGCTCGCCAAACAAAAGAGCAGTTACCAGTGCCATGCCTAATGCCGGAACAACGCATTTCCATTGGAGAAGCATTAAAGGCGCATACAAGTGGAGCAGCAAAAGCACTCAGTCGTTTAGATATTGGCACACTAGAAGTCGGTTCGTTAGCAGATTTCGTTATTTTAGACCAAAATATTCTTGAAGGTGAACCTGCTCAACTGTTAAACACGAACATACTTGCAACATACCTTAATGGAAAATGTGTCTATAAAAAATAAATAAAAGGCTAGATAGAGTGGCACTGACCCCCGTAAATGAGAATTAAATAAAAACACCTCCAAGTTGGATTTGG
>CAUPXN010000016.1:0-22631 GCA_963515505.1 uncultured Streptococcus sp. | reverse complement strand
AATTTCACAAGTATCTTTTTTAATCATATTCTCACCTCAATATCATTCAAGTATTCGCTTGAACATAGTATGACCCTTTTCATTAATTAAGTCAAGTGTTTTTTGGCACTGACCCTCGTAAATGAGAACTAAATAAAAACACCTCCAAGTTGGATTTGGCACAATATAATCAAATGCACATGGAGGTGTCTTTTTATTAAATTCTCACTTTTGGGGTCAGTCCCGGAAAGCCAGCAATGCTTATTTTTCTTCAATATTTATTTGTGTTCCCACAGACGGATGATATGGCCGTCCACTTCGCGTTCGCCACGATAGTTGTAGTCACGCTCAAATGCCGTGCTATTTTCTGGAAGGAAGGTTGGTTGATTTCCGTACGTAAAGTTATACACTTCTTTTCCGTTTTCAACAGAATGGCTCATGCTTGCATCTACTTTATAAGGATCTGAGGAAGTATTTCCTTGAACCTTTGAATCAATGATTTTAACTTTTCCATCTAATTCCACACCGGCATGCGTAATCGCCTCATCCGTATACACCGGGTTCACGAAGACATTGTTTTGAACCGTAATGCCTTTAATAGGTCCAAATGTTTCTTCAAAGTCGATGTTACTACGAGGTTTTGAATGAGGCCAATAGAAATCATTCGTCGTCCCTGAATTTACAATCATGTTATCCTTAATTAAAATCTCGTTATTATCATCAAACCCGAGTCCAAAGCCTTCATTCGCAAAGACCGTTGATACACGAATTCCAGCGCCACCACGACTATCTTTAATCAAGTTATTCGTTACTTTATGATTTTTTCCGCCGAAAATGCCAACACCACCAGCTCTCCAACCAAGTTCAATCGTGTTATGTTCAAATGAATTGTTTGACGCATATTCCTTGGTATGAATACTACTTGAGAAGGTCGCTAGCGAGTCATCCCCATTGTTACGGATATTCGAGTTACGCACTACAGAATTACGTGTACCTTGCGTAAAGTTCACCCCGTCCGCTAAGTTATTGCGGATACGGCTATTTTCAATCACCAAATGATCCGTGTATCTCATACCTATTGAGGCATAGTCGCCAATCCAAGCTCCACATTCAAAATGTTCAATCCACATATGATCGATTCTTGAATCTTTACCGAAGCTTCCCGCAAAGGCTTTGTATTGAGCCTTATCATCTAAATGGTCATAACGTGACGTTAAGGCTGATGTCATCGCAAAGTTACTAAACGTCAATCGATTTGAATCGTGGCCAATCTCGAATCCGCCTTGTCCTTTTTGATTCGTTGTGAAATTCAATTTCGAATACCACATTCCTGCTCCTGTAACCGTTAAGCCGTCAGCAGTAAAATCAATCTTTTTGTTAATTTTGAACTCTCCCACTGGAATATAGAGAGTTTTCTTTTGTTCAATCGCTGCTTTTAGCGCTTTTTCAAACGCAACTGTACTATCTTGTCCATCTTCTGCACCATACGCTGAATCTGTGATTGAAATACTATTTTCTGGTTGAGGAATAGGTGCAGGTACATTTTCTAATTCCACAAAATCTAGCGCCAATTCAACGCCATTATTCTCAATCGTCACTGTGTCTCCAGGATTCACGTGGTCCCCGAAGAATCCATGTACTTCGTCAAAACTAAAGCGCGCATGACTATGATCCGTCGCCTTTGTATCGTAAACATTACTTCCATCCACATATTGGTAGGCAGAGCTCGAATCCAATTGGAAAGTACGCATTAGATTGCCATTCACATAAACCTTGACTTCCCCTTTGTCTCCATCTTTAATGGAATAGCGCATCGTTAATCCATCAGCGCCTTCCTTCGCCGTAAACGTCACACTTCCTTTATTATTCACCTTTACATATGAATTATCAGAAGCTTCATACGCCAATGTATCAAATGTACGGTTATTGACGATTTCCGCATCCTTCAACTGACCGTCCACCGCTTCATAGCGCAGATAGTTTTGATTCGCTCCATATTGATTTTCGTAGTAAATCTCATCCGCGTTTACCACATTTGTCGGCGCGAGCGTCGCAGCACTAAGTCCAACGAGCGCAGCCGCTAGTAAGAATTTCTTTTTTCCGTTTGAAACCATAATGATTTTCATCTCCATTCGATTCATTCTTCACACTTCTATTTTAAGAATGGACTTTGAAGCTCGAATTGCTTTTTATGGAAAATTCCAAACCCCTTTTTAGAAATCCTTCCCCTCCTTAAAAAAAATTTCAAAGCTCTAACTACCTTTTTGGCAAATTTCTATCAAGAAGAATTCTAATTTAGTCAAAATGAGAAAAAACACCAACTTTCCGTGAACCTCTCCCATTTTCCAAATCAAAAGGCTTACATCCCCTCCAGTCTCGCGTATTCTAAGAAGACGGATTTACTCCCACATTCAAACGCACTTGTCTCGTACTTACTGAGAAGGATTTACGCAATTATAAGCACCTGAAAACGAGAAACTAAAAACCTTTGGATTTTATAGTAGTCATAGTAGGGAATAAGAATCGAAATGAAATAGAGCCCCACAGCGGATTATCCGCCATGGGGCTCTTTGAATTCGATAGGTGAGAGACTTCGGCTCGAACCGGTCTCCTACAATCACTACTATAAAGTTAATCCAAAGGATTTTTTATAGTTTCTCGTTTGAACCTTCGGTTCTTGTATTATTTGCGTAAACGTTCGATGTCACGCGCAATTTCAACTTCTTCGTTAGTTGGGATGTTTAATACAGTAACTTTCGCACCTTCAGAAGAAATGATCGCTTCTGAACGAGTATCGTTACGCTCAGGATCGATATCGCAACCGAACCAAGTTAAACCGTCGATGATACGAGCACGAATTGTCTTAGAGTTTTCACCGATACCAGCAGTGAAGACGATAGCGTCCACACCGTTCATAACAGCAACATATTGTCCAATGTATTTTTGAACGCGGTCAACGAAGATTTCTACTGCAACTTTAGCATCTTCGTTTGTTGCACTTGCAGCTTCAACGTCACGCATGTCGCTTGATACACCTGAAAGGCCTAATAAACCTGATTTTTTATTTAAGATGTCAACCATTTCGTTAACGTCTGTAATGTTTAATTTGTTCATTAAGAATGCTACTAATGAAGCATCGATATCACCAGAACGAGTACCCATTGTAACCCCTGCTAATGGAGTGAATCCCATAGAAGTATCTACTGATTTACCGCCATCAACTGCAGTGATTGAAGCACCGTTACCTAAGTGGCAAGTGATGATTTTTAATTCTTCGATTGGTTTACCTAACATTTCAGCAGCGCGGCGTGAAACGTAGCGGTGGCTTGTTCCGTGAGCTCCGTATTTACGAGCTTTGAAGTTTTTGTAGTATTCCATTGGAATGCTGTATAAGTAAGCTTTTTTAGGCATTGTTGTATGGAATGAAGTATCGAATACAGCAACACTTGTGATGTCTGGTAAGATATGTTTGAATGCGCGCATTCCTACCGCTTCAGCTTTGTTGTGTAATGGTGCAAATTCTGCTAAGTCTTCAACTTGTTGGATAACAGTGTCATCCACTAAAGCTGAATCTTTGAATAATTCTCCACCAGCAACGACACGGTGACCAACACCAGTGATTTCGTCAAATGAAGAAATAATGTTTAAAGCTACTAATTGTTCTAATAACTTTTCTACCGCAACTTCGTGGGTTGGAATATCTTCTACCACTTCAAATTTTTGGTCGTCTCCATAGCTGATTGAGAAGATTGAATCACCTAATCCAATACGTTCTACTAAACCTTTAGCCACTACTTCTTCTTGTGGCATATTAAATAATTGGAACTTCAAGCTTGAACTTCCTGCATTAATCGCGATTGATTTTGACATGCACATTCTCCTTTAATTTCAAATTAAGCCCATTAGTGGGTCTAACAGATTTATTATAACATTTCTTGTACCCATTTTTCGAATGTTAGAGTGAATTTTCTGAATTTTTCTCTGTTCTTAAATTCTGGGATATCTCCAAGGAGCACTTGACTCACTTGTTTTGCGCCTTTTCCACGTTTTTGAACGATTAAAAGCGACTTGCTAAATTGCACATCTTTGAAGAGATTGCGTGGAAATGCCAACATGGCTTGCACGTATGTTTCTTTTTGTAAATAAGAAAGTAACTTCTCTCCTTCAGGTGTATCAAAAAGGTTCGTTGGAACGATAAAGAATCCCACTCCTGCCTCTTTCAAGTAACGCACTTGTTGCTCGATGAGTAAGTGATGCGCGAATGAATGGCCTTCGTCGTTTTTCGTTTCAAAACGAGCGGCATTCGCATCTACTGGATAGTAACCAACTGGTAAATCACTGACCACGAAGTCTTGCGGATCCACGAGTGAATCTTGCAAGCCATCTTGTAAGGAAGTCTTCACATCCAATTGCTCTAAGGCGAATGCTTGTAGGGCTAAATGCACAAGCACTTCATCATTATCGATGGCTGTTGCACTCGCAGTTTTACCAGCAGATTGTAAGAATAATAGAATCGTGCTAAGCAAGTTCCCACTTCCTGCAGCAAAGTCCGCAATTTGCAACGGTTCGTCTTTCTTCGTCATTTGGTCGATCATATACGCCACGAGTAAGCCGATAGCATCCGGCGTCATTTGATGGTTCATTTGTAAGCCATCTTCCTTAGCGGCTTTTAAGAACGTGAATTGAATCATTCGGCGAATCTCTTCACTCGAATAGCTTGTTAAATCTAATTGTTTATACGCTTTGTTTAATTCTTCAGCGACTTCGTTACTTGGCAATCCTTCGACTTGTTGCGCAGTGTTGTTGCCCACGATATTTTGTAACGTCTCACCTAGCGCCTCTACATTCGAATAACCGATTTCTTTTTGAAGCACCTCTACAGCTTTTGCCAATTCTTCGAACGCTTTGATTTCTTTACCTGCTTCGATAAGAATCCCTCCTTCTATTTTTTAAGAGTTTTTGAGCTTTGAATAATATGAAATAGATTCATTCACATTTTTTGCTAACAAAACTACGCAGAACGTTCAGATTCTATAATAGCCACGCATAACTTCCTCCGATACAGCTAGTATAGCAATTATAGAGACATCTGAAAAGTTCGCAGTAGTTTTGTCACCTCTCAAATTCCCTAAAAAAAAGGATGTGACTGAATGTCACATCCTACTCAATATTATTCAGCAGCGATTACTGGATATACAGATACTTGTTTTTTGTCACGGCCTTTACGTTCGAAACGTACAATTCCGTCTACTTTAGCAAATAAAGTATCGTCTCCACCTCTACCTACGTTTTCACCTGGATGGATTTTTGTTCCACGTTGACGGTATAAAATTGAACCACCTGAAACGAATTGTCCGTCAGCACGTTTAGCACCTAGACGTTTCGCTTGTGAGTCACGTCCGTTTGATGTAGAACCGCCCCCTTTTTTATGGGCGAATAATTGTAAATTCACTTTTAACATAGTTGTGCACCTCCTTGATTGATTATGCAACAGTTACAGCTAGAAAGTCTTGATATTCCGATTGAATATCTTCTAACCCTAGTAATAGACTATTTAATAAAATTTGAGTTGTATGTTCTTGCTCTTTCGTCAAGTCTTCTACAACTTCCATATATAAGTAACCACCCTCAACCTCGTCGACTTCGACAATCGGTTGGTATCCTGCTAACTTCTCAATGCTGTTCACAGTTGTAATGGCTAGAGCCGATACCCCTGCGCAAACAATATCTGAACCATGTTCACTAAAGTTTGCATGACCAGTCATTTCAAAGGAAACGATACGTTGGTTCTTTTTGTGTACAGTCACTTGAATCATCGTGATTAAGCGTTGATTGCGTCAATAACAACTTTTGTATAAGGTTGACGGTGACCTTGTTTACGGTGTGAGTCTTTACGACGTTTGTATTTGAAAGTTACAACTTTCTTTTGACGGCCTTGTTTTTCAACAGTTCCTTCAACAGTTGCACCTGCTACGAATGGAGCACCAACTTTAACGTCATCTCCACCTACAAATACTACTTCTTCGAAAGTTACTTTGTCGCCAGCTTCTGCGTTTAATTTTTCAACGTAGATTGCTTGACCAACTTCAACTTTAACTTGTTTTCCACCAGTTTTTACGATTGCGTACATATTGCACCTCCTATATTTTAGACTAAGACTCGCCAGTTTAAAGTGCCGATTCCGGTCTTTTGTACTCTAATCCGAGCGGTTGTAGCTGTGGTGCTTCACAATTACAACACGACTATTTTAGCAAAAAAGAACGCCCCCGTCAACTCTAGTGAATAACGGGAGGCGTTCAGTTATTGGACACTCTCAAACAGTGTTTTAAGTGTTCATTTACTGTAACTTTTTCAATAAATAAGCTGGATTCCTTTTAGCATACATAATACTCAGAATCGCAACAACTCGACTTTCTTCATGAATAGAATAATAAACGAGAAAGTTCTTCACCTGATACTTCCTAATCCCTTTATTTCCCCATTCCTTATCCTCCACTTTTTCATGTCGATGGGGTAATTTAGAAAGAGAAAGGATATTCTTTTCCAATAAATGTAGCGTCTTTCTGGCAGTTGCTGGAGAATATAACTCTTTAGCTATATAATCTCTAATTTCAACTAACTGTGCCTTAGCTAAATCAGAAATCTCTATCCTATAATGTTCCATTTACATACCTCGATATAGTTCCTCAAAAACCTCTTCTACCGGTGTTGTTTGTCCTTTTTCTACTTGTTCAACAGCTAATTTCATCATTTTGTCGAATTCTTCTTTTGTGAGTTCTTCACGTGATTTCGGTGCAGTTGGAATAACTAACTCAAAAGGAATACCTTTGTTTAGGATAATCTGTCTATAAAACATATCTATCGCTACTGCTCTTGGAAGTCCTAATTGATCTAAAATTTCCTCTGCTTGCTTTTTGATATCTTCTTGTATTCTTACATTCACACTTGCGGTTTTCATATTCGCCATAGTCTCACCTCTGTTATTCTAGTACCATAATTATAAAAGAAACAACACTAGAAAACAACACATTCGCGATACAATTGCAACACATTTCAAAAATCTTCCGCCAACTGAATTTGCAAGATGTCTTCCACTGCAATGCGGCGGTAGCCTTCTTCTGTCTTTAGCGAGATTTCACTCTCGTATAATTCACTCACTTCGCCAATGAGCGTTTGTCGCATCATCTGATACGGCACCGTAATACTCGCTTGCAACTTGCCGACATACAGTTGCGACAGCAGCATCCATTTCTCTTCCACCGTGAGCAGACTCGTCTGGTCCTCACGCTTACGTTCATCCTTTAAGGACGTCGTATGTTCAGATAGGAAAAATCCCATCCACTTGGCCATGCCGCGATCCTTGTGCGCTCTTGCCGAGCGATACGGCAAATACGCTCTTTCCATTATTTCAAACCGTCTAATCCTCCAGCGGAATGTCCTCCGACTAACTTGCTTCTAGCCACCACGCGCGAACCACCTTCCAGCGCGTTTCCTTTTAAAAGCGAGGTGAATCCGTATTGGTCGCGGACCGTATCAATCGCCGTCTGGAGCCTTTCTTCTTTCTCAACTGCTTCAATATCTTCGAATAGTGAAATGAGTCCAAAGCTTTCTTCGACAAATCCGGAATACCGCACCGCCACATTACGCACCGCACCTCCTTTGTACTTCTTACGAAAGAGTTCCAAGACGACTTCCGATAACACCGAAGTGCGATTCGTCGGGTCAATCTTGCGCTGCGCCTGTATCGACGACAAGCCCTCGTCCTTGGAGTAGCCTACGTGAATCGAAACAACCGTCGCCTTCTTCTTAATCCTGCGCATTCGAATCGCCACCTGCTCCGCCATCTCGCGAAGCACGATTTCAATATCGCGCTGGCGAACATAGTTGCGCGGAAGCACCTGCGAGTTCCCGAGTCCTCTTGATTTCGGACGATATGGCACATGCACATTACTCTCATCGATGCCGTTTGCGTGAAACCATAAATCCAAGCCTACGACACCAAGCGCTTGTTTCAATCGGTCAGGATTGGCATTAGCCAGTTCGCGAATCGAATAAATCCCGAGCGCATTCAATCGCTTCTCCATCCGCGAGCCAATCCCCCAGAAGTCTGTCATCTCTGGAATTCCCCAGACCTTCTCTTCGACATCTTCATACGACCAGTTCGCACGCATATGCGGAATCTTTTTCGCCTCATTATCGAGCGCTAATTTAGCCAAGAGAGGATTCGCGTTCGACATTCCAACCGTCGAGTAAATCCCCGTCTCCTTCCAAATCGCCCGTTGAATATCCGCAGACACGCGGTCGAGCTTTTCCCGTCTAGACAAGGCATCATCCGGCACAAAATAATTCAGCGACGACGTTAAATCGATAAAGCCTTCATCAATCGAATACGGAAAAATATCCTCTGGCCCACCGAAGTTTTGAAACACGCGTTGAATTTGCATGTTCACCTTAATATACTCGTCCATCCTGGGAGGTACGATATGCGTCACCTTCGCCCAATTTTCGATAAAGCGCACATATTGCGGCGTTACTTCGATTCCTTGCCGACGCGCATTGGCATAACTAAAACGACGCGTTTTGACATCAAAGGGCAACTCATAGGCACGACCGACATTGGATTTCCCAAAGACCTTCTTGAACGTTGGGGAAGACGCTAAAATCAACCCCGCTGAATTATCCGCACGACTCATCACGCATAGCGACGTCTTCAACGGATGCAGGCCTCTGGCGACACATTCCACACTCGCGTAAAAGGACTTCATATCCACAAAGGCAATGTCGCTTCTCGGTTCCTTCGAATAGTCAAAGCAGCCCATCTTTATCCCTCCAACGGCATAAAGTTTCCAACAATCATTCCTACCACTCGTGGTTCTTCCTCATACGGAGCAAATAAGTCCGCATAGTCCGGGTTAAACGATACTAAACGCAACCCGTCCTTTTCACGGTACACGCGCTTAATAAACGTCTGCCCGTTCCATACCACCGCATAAACCGCGCCATCATAATCGAATCCCGTCTCACGAATAAGCGCCACTGATCCATTGTGGTAGCGTGGTTCCATCGAGTCCCCCGATACCCATGACGCAAAATCATGCGCCAACTCTTCATCGTAGTAAACCGTATCGTAGTCTCGGTCGTTGTAAATCGTCGCCCCAATCCCGGCCGACATCTTCTCGTACACATGATACGCGACCAGTTTCTTCTTCATCGGCACCACTTTTGGCGTTTGTTCCTCGGTTGCTAGCGCCTTGACATAGCGCACCGCCTTCTCTTGATTTGGCGGCGTGAGCGTATGGTATAATCGTACAATTTCTATTTCTGTAAAATATCCCTTTGGCACAGATAGAAGCTTCTCCAGCTGTTCTACCTTATCCGAAGCTGGCACCTTCACTCCACGCTCCCAGGCAGAATAAGCCTGCTTAGAGACACCCAGTGCATTAGCGAGCTCTTGTTGCGTCAAGCCTTGTGCCACTCTTCTCTCTTTTAATTTCTCTGGTTGATACATCGTACACCTCCTGCAAATGTGTAAACCTATTTGGTTGACTTTAGTATAAATCACTCTCTTCTCTCTTGCAAGCAGAAAGGCTGCTCTCCAATCAAATAAAAAATGATACCGAAAAATCCAGCGGATGCCATAATAGCAGTAATGGGAGATTGCAACCAATGTGAATTACTGACTCTAGGGAATTCCCGTAGAGTCAGTTTGAAGCTTGGTAGAACTTGAGACTTTGGCTCAAGTCGGTGCCCCATTACTGCTATTATGGCCAAATCCGCTAGGATTTGAAGATATCATTTTTCGAAGTGTAGCATATATGCTACATTTTACTTTTTTTCATGCAAAAATCGCGTGAGAAAATTTTATACAAAGAACTCATTTCAACACTCTTTAAATCAAACAAATTTTGTATAAGTGCGCCCCTCACTTTATAGAGATGCTTGTACAAATGGATCTCTAGCCAATCTATTACTTGATTGCTGACTGCCGTTCGATAAAACTGCTGAATAATTTTTATATCATTCTATGACTAACCATCCGGGCGATTATATCCTAAAAATTCAGTTTTCGGAATAGATCCAGAGAAACCCGTCGATTTTATTTTTCAATTTTTTAGACAAAAAAAGAAGAAACAAAGCAACGTCTGGCTGCTTCATTTCTTCTAAAATTCATTACATTTCTAAGCTAACGAATGAATAAGGAACTAATTCTTCTAGACGTAATTCTAGAATTTCGCCTTTTCCATTCAATAAGAATACAGGAGTGTCTGGTCCGCAGAACTCAACCATCACTTGACGACAAATGTTACATGGTGGTAAGAATCCTTCTGTTTCCCCCGCAACGGCAATCGCTAAAATGTCGCCTTTACGATAGCCTTGTGAAGCTCCGTAGAAAATCGCGCTACGTTCTGCACAGTTGGTTACCCCAAACGATACATTTTCAATATTCGCTCCCGTAATCACACGGCCATCTTTATATAAAACCGCAGCTCCTACAGGGAATTTTGAATACGGACAGTATGCATTCTTTAAAACTTCTTTCGCTTGCTCCATAAGAGCCACTTTATCAATTGTTGTCATGGGTTGTACTCCTTTTTTGTGTTGTATTCCTATTATACAGATTTTATAGGGAGTTTCAACATTTCTCCCTGCCAACTTTTTTCTAAAATTCCGACTCGAGTCCTATGCCAGTGCCCTTCAACTGTGGTACACTAGGTTCATTAGTGAAAGGAGCTAAACGATGCTACAGCTACAACATATTTCAAAAGTTTATCATACAGCCAATCAAGAGTTTCACGCGTTGAAAGATATCTCGATTCGCTTCCGTGAAAATGAGTTCGTCTCGATTCTCGGGCAATCGGGTTCAGGGAAAACCACCCTCTTAAATATCATCGGTGGACTCGACCAATACACATCGGGTGATTTACTCATCCAAGGAAAATCAACCAAGCAATTTAAAGACCGCGATTGGGATAGCTACAGAAACCACACCATCGGATTCGTCTTCCAATCGTACAACCTTATCGGCCACCAAACGGCACTCTCAAACGTCGAGATTGCGATGACGCTCTCTGGTGTTTCCAAAGCGGAACGTAAGAAACGTGCCATCGAAGCGCTCGAACGCGTTGGGTTGAAAGACCATTTATATAAGAAACCAAACCAAATGTCTGGAGGACAAATGCAACGAATCGCGATTGCGCGTGCCCTCGTGAATGATCCAAAAGTCGTTTTAGCCGACGAACCTACAGGAGCACTCGATTCTGAGACTTCTATTCAAATCATGGATTTATTAAAAGACATCGCCAAGGAACGTCTGGTCATCATGGTGACACATAACCCAGAACTCGCAAAGACGTACTCCACACGTATCGTACAAGTATTAGATGGAAATATCTTGAGCGACTCGAATCCATACGACCCAACCGAAGAAGCCAAACAAGGCGACATTCAATTCACGAAGACGAAGATGAGCTTTATGACGGCGCTGGCCCTTTCGTTTAACAACCTATTGACGAAGAAAGGCCGTACCTTCTTGACTGCCTTTGCGGGTTCCATCGGGATTATCGGGATTGCCCTTATTTTGGCCCTCTCAAACGGTGTGAGCGACTACGTGAAGAAGGTGCAAGAAGACACCCTCGTCTCTCTTCCACTAACGATTAGCGAGCAGAACCACAGCAACCTGCTAGCGACCTCTCCGGATTTGAGCGATAAGCCTTATAAAGACAATAATGAGCTCGGCGTCAATACGGTGTTGACGAATTTATTGAAAAAACAAATCGGGAAAAATGACATCGCGTCCTTCAAATCTTACTTGGACGAACACGTATCCGAAGTCGCAAAACTGACAAAAGACATTCGTTACCAATACAACCTGCAACCGTATATTTACGCTAGTGACACATCAAACGGTCCAAAGAGCATTCTTCCGTCAAACCTAGCAAGCGAAGTCGATACGGCGAACCAAACGATTAAAGGCTACTTACAAAATATCGACTATTGGAGCCAACTTTCAAGCGACGAAACCATGCTGGAGGCGCAATATGATGTGCTAGAAGGTCGCCTTCCAAAAGATAAATCTGAAATCGTCCTTATCGTCGATGAAGATAACCAAATTAGTGACCTACTCCTTTATAGCTTACGCATCAAAGACCCTAGCGAATTAAACGATGTGAAGAAGCTGGATGAACTCAAATCACAAACGTATCAATATAGTGATTTCATCGGAAAAACATTCAAAGCCGTTGTGAACACGAACCGCTTCGCAAAAGAAAACAACCAATGGATGAATAAAATTGACGACGAAGCGTATATGAAGACGCAAATCGAGAATGGCCTCGAGCTTAAAATCGTCGGCGTTCTTCGTCAAAAAGAAGGCACAAGTTCTGGTGTGAACTCTCCTTCTGGCGGTGTGGCTTATACAAGCGCCCTTATCGATTACACTTCTGAACAAATTCAAAACAGTGACATCGTGAAAGAGCAAGAAGCCAACCCAACCATCAATGTATTTACTGGAAAAGAATTTGCCAAAGATCCAAAACCATTCAATTCGGCTGATTTAACCGAAGAAGAAAAAATCCAGTTGGTCAAATTGACGCCTGAACAACAAGCGCAATACATCCAACAATACAACGAAAACTCGGCTGCCACTTACGAGGAAAACCTCGCGAAACTGGGTGTCATCGACAAATCCAAACCGGCTGCCATCGAGTTCTACACCTCTTCGTTCCAACAAAAACAAGAGTTGAAGGACTTCATCAACGCCTATAACACAGCCAAAAAAGACGCCGGCGAAGACGACAAAGTGCTCGCCTACTCCGACGATATTCAAACCATCATGTCTTCGATTACGACAATGGTGGGTGTGATTACAACCGTACTTGTTGGCTTCGTGGCTATCTCGCTTATTGTATCATCGATTATGATTGCGATTATCACGTACATCTCGGTTCTCGAACGTACAAAAGAAATCGGAATCTTACGTGCAATGGGGGCTTCGAAGAAAGACATCCGTCGCATCTTCACCGCCGAAACAGCCATCGAAGGATTTATCTCAGGGGTGCTCGGCATCGCCATTACGCTCCTTGCGACACTTCCAATCAATGCCGTCGTTGCGAAAATGACAAACGTGGAAAACGTGGCGCAATTACCATGGGAAGCAGCGCTTATCCTAATTGGTATCTCCATCGTCCTCACCATGTTAGCTGGACTGATCCCTTCACGCATCGCCGCGAAGAAAGACCCAGTCGAATCGCTCCGCAGCGAATAACCATTCAAATTTGAAAAGGTGGATAAAGGCTCAGCCTTTACCCACCTTTTTTATGGCCTCAATTAACATATTTGTTAATTAACATATATGTTAATTTCGCTCCCCGTCCCTGCACTCTCACCCTAAAAGGCAAAAGACAGCTTCGCTTCACAGAATCAATTGAGTTAGCCTGGGATGCACTCCTCATCTAGCCTAATCAAAAAAACAAAAATCCTCTGGACTCTATAGTGGGAACAGTAAAGAAGTGCAAGCAATGTGAATTACCGAGGGTTCGTGATTTATCACTTACCCTCGGTTTGAAGCTTGCTAGGAATTGAGACTTCGGCTCAATCCGGTGCCTTTACTGTCACCACTATGAAGATGTCCAGAGGACTTATTTTGTTTTTTTACAAGATTAGGCTAATGAACCCATTGGATCCCATGGCGCTAACACAATTGGTTCGCTGTTGAAAGCGTCGAGTTGCTCTTTTGTAAGCAAGTCTTTTCTGATAACGATTTGATACGTAAACTCATCCATCCACGCATCACTCATCATCCAGAACCCTTCAACCCCAGACTCTTCGCCCCAACTATTTTCCACTTTCCAGCGATTTGGTTTACCATCGACAAGGTTCACCCCTGTTAATACCATCGCGTGTGTCATTAAGCTATCGCCGTATTCAAGACGTTCGCCCTTCGTTAATGAATAGTCGATTCCAGTTAAGCCTTCAAGGTCGAAGTTATTGAGTGCAAGACGGCCGTTACCGCGGTTTGAAGATTGACCGACATCGCAACCGAACCAGACAGACTCGCCTTGTTCTAATTGGCGAATCGCTAATTCTTTGAACGTTGCCATATCAAGGTTCAAGTAGCGCACTTGGTTGCCAACAACATTTCCGAGCATCTCAACAGTGTATGAACGGTTGAATGGTTTGTCCGCTGTTGGTGAATTGATGATAGACACATACTCGTCCAAATCTAAGCCCACGAATTGTTCGAAGAAGCTTTGTGGTGTCAAATTCAAATGACGGTGGAATTCCTTGTCTTTATCACGATATTCGAAGTCGAATGTTTCTGGCGGAGTTCCAAGAGTCACACTAAGTAAGTCGTACACTTCTTGCATTAATTGTTTACGCGTTTCGTTGATTTCCTCTTCGCTAGCGCCACGTGCCACTAAGTCGCGAAGCACTTTTGCGTCTTGGCGAAGTTTTTTATTTAAGTATTTGTTCAAATCGCTTGAAGCCGAGCTTGAAAAACTTTCCGGCATCACACTCTTTGGCACAACCCCATATTTCTTGAAGATAGACACGATCATATCCCATTGCCCACCGTCTTGTTGAGGGGTTTGTAAAAGGAAGGCTACATTGCGGCTTGTCACAGGTTCGCCCGCTGTTTTTAAAATATTTTCATGGAAATAATTGGCCTTTTCGTATTTATCCCAGAAAAATGTATAACTTTGAGAAAGTTCAAATTCTTCGAGCTTGAAGTTATTAAAGAGTCTGTGGCGGAACGTATTAAGCGCCGCAAACATCCAGCAACGACCAGAAGCCTTTTGGTTGGCTACTTTCCCGTGTTCCAAATCAATCGAATACACCGGCTGATTTTCCACAACAGAAGCGACCGTCTCACTAGATCCTTTCAAGCCATTCTTCACCGCAGCATTTTGCGCCACGATACGCTCTGGCTTACTTTGAAAATTTTCTTTATATTGTTTCGTCAATTCCTTTGTTAACGTAAACATCACTTCATCTCCTTTAAGGTTGATACTCTAATGGTACTCCCTTTTACCCCCAGATGCAATATCAAAAATCGGTTAAATCCAATAAAAAGAGCCTCCTTCACTAAAAAGGAGACCCCATCGTTAACTTACATCAAAAACACGTACGCCCAAATGAATACTATATAGACAACCGCTGCAACAGCTGCTGAAATCTCAAACCATCTAGGGAAAATGACAATTTTCTTTTTCCGTAAATAGAATCCAAAACCAAGCGAAATAATCAAAATTAGATTAAGTAGGTATCTCATTACTCTCACCTTTCCTTTATTAAATCATCCAACTAACTGCCCTCTGCACTACGTTTATTCTTATTATACAAATAATCCGCCATCCACCACATAGCAAATGCTGCTACCCAAAATGTTGCTACTTTCATAAAATTCTCGAAACTAAAATTCCCCAACAGCAAACTATTAGAAATATAACCAAATATCATCAAAGCAAATAAAAGTCTTTTCTTAGGCATCATACTCACATCCAATCATATACAATACTCTAATTATATTTTACTCTTTTTTTTATTAATAAATAGTCTTTTATTTTAATTTCAGAAGCAGTATAATTATATTTTAGCGAGGGATTTTAGAGATTTCTAAACCCTTATTTTTTAACCATCACATGTGAAAAATCGCACATTACATTGTTTATTATCCTCGAAAATAGTAGAATAGAGTTAAAGGTATTATCTTGAAAACAAGTGATAATAAATATATTTAAAGGAGAGAATAACAATGAAAAAATTTTTAGCAGTAGTCATTCTATTCAGCTTTCTCTTGCTTCCTTTCTTCAATGTTTATGGAGTTCATATGCTCACTCATGACATACAAAGGCTCTCTCCTAATGCATTCTGGGGAATTGGCTTTTTATTCCTCACAAATATCTTATGGACAACTCTAGTAATCACGATTGTAAACAGAACTAAAATCCTTAGAAGTGGTATTGTGGCTGCTGCAACATATTGCACCACCATTATTCTTTTGGCACTTCTTTACTTTGGTTATGCAAAACCAATACAAATCTTGTTTCTATCACACTTCGAAACAAGCATCTTTTCCTTGGCTTTTGTTATCGGAACACTAATTTCATTAAGAATCCTCTCAAAAAATAAAGTACAATTTTCTTACAACAAAATCACAATCATCAAACAACATGCCTTACAGTAGTAGGGCATGTTTTATTACTCCATCCCTTTTCCACTTACATAAGTCTCAGCACCACACTCCTGCTGTTCCCTTCCTAAACATTGGCGAACACATCGGCAACTAATCATTTAATTAAAACCAAACAAACTCGCTGAACTTCCTCCAATAATGAAGCACCACACCCCTTGCGTTCCCTTCCTAAGCGTTGCCGACAACATCCCAGCAGTTTATCAAAAAAAGAAAAGCATAAAAATATCTTGCGAAACACTACAAACTCGCAGGAATAAAACAAAAATAAACTCCATAAAAGTACGAAAGAGCCCTTCGGATTCTATAGCAATCATCATAGCGAGTGTAATCGATGCGAATTAGTGACTCTGGAAATTCATTTCCTAGAGTCACTTTGAGGCTCGATAGGAGCTGAGACGTAAGGCTCAGCCCGGTACAGCTATAATGATTGCTATGAAGATATCCGAAAGGGCTCGAAGTACTTTATAGCACTATTAATGATTTTGTTTTATTCCAACGGATTGGACTAAACATCGTAAGATGTTTTTATGCTTTCACCGGAGTTAAAGCAATGAACTGCTCGATATTATCGGCAACTTGCGCGAGTGCTTTCTTCCAAAATGCGCTGTCCTCAACATCCACGCCCAACACCTTCGCAGTATCTTCCGCAGAAGTCACTGTTGTCGCACGCAATAACTCTTGATATTTCTCAACGAATCCTTCAGGTTGCTCTTGATAGATGGCATATAACCCTTTAGAGAACAATCCTCCGAATGCGTATGGGAAGTTGTAGAAGCTTAAGTTGCTGCTGTAGTAGTGCGGTTTGCAAGCCCACATATATGGGTGCATTGCGTCTGGATCTAATCCGTCGCCGTATGCTTCTTTTTGCGCATCCAACATTAATTGTTCTAAATCTTTCGAGAACATGAAGCTCTTTTCACGGTTTTCGAAGACTGATGATTCGAATAAGTAACGTGAGTAGATGTCAACGATGATTTGTGTTGTATCTTGTAATTGTGATTCCAATAACGCTACTTTTTCAGCATCGCTTGCTTCGCTAATCACTGTGTTCATCACGATGTTTTCGTTGAAAGTTGACGCCGTTTCAGCAACAGGCATTGAGTACTCTTGATTTAATACACGGTGGTTTTCGATATGTAAACCGTGGTACGCATGTCCTAATTCGTGCGCAATTGTTACAACGTCGCTTAATGAACCAGAGAAGTTTGTTAAGATACGTGATTGTTTGATGAATGGTAGGTTGCTACAGAACGCGCCCCCCACTTTTCCTTTACGTGGTAAGAAGTCGATGTAGTTGTTTTCGTAAGCTTCTTTTGTCATATCCGCTAAATCTTGTGAGAAGCCTTTGAAGTTTTCTAATAAGAATTCTTTCGACTCTTCGATTGTGAAACGACGTGAGCTTTCTCCGATTGGTGCAAATAAGTCGTAGAATGGTAATCCATTTTCGTGACCTAAGAGGGAAGCTTTATGTTTCAAGTAAGCGCGGAATTGTGGTAAATATTCGCGAATCGCTTCAAGAAGTGCATCTAATGTTTCACGAGACATACGAGATGCTTCTAATGTTTGTGCTAGTGGAGATTCGAATCCACGTAAGCTTGTTTCTGTAAGTACTTGTTGTTTAATATTGTTTAAGGCAAATGCGATTGGTTCTTTAATCGTATCGTACATCTTCAATTCTGTTTCGTACGCTTCTTTACGAACCGCTGCATCAGCATCATACGCCATATTACGGATTTCGCTAAGCGTTACTTTTTCGCCTTTAAATTCGCCTTCAACACCTGAAGTCATCGCTTCGAAGAGTTGTTCCCAACCATCTCCTCCGCTAATAGAGAATTTCGCAATCACATCTTCTAATTCATCGGATAATAGATGTTTGTATTGTTGTTTCGCTTCTGCAAAGTAGAATTCGTAGTCTTTTAAATCTTCGTCAGAGGTGATATCTGTTTCCACGCTTCCGATGAATTTGTAGACTTTTGTATACGCGCTGTTTAACGAAGCATACGCATTGCCGAATAATGTACGGTATTTATTCGCTGTTTCGTCTGTCGTGTTAGCTGTTAATGTTAAATTAATGTAGTTTCCAAGACGGCTGCTTAATACGCTGAACTCTTCTAGTGCTGCAATTGCCGCTTTGATAGACTCTAAGTTATCTTCGAGCGTTAAACCATTGAATACCTCTCTAAAGTTTGAAAAACGTTCAAAGTCACGTTGAAACTCTTCACTTTCAAATGAAGGGTATAATTCTTTTAATGACCATTCTGTTGACATTTCGTATCCCCCTTATATTGACTATATGTCCTATTCTACCGAATTTCTTTATAAAATCATAGTATAAGAACCTTTATTCTCTAGGCAACAACGTGTATACTTAAGAGGCAAACACTTTTCAAAAAAAGGAGTTCTTATGAAAAAGACTTGGAAAGAATTGTTCCCGGACGCTCTTCTTGGAGAGAACGGTCAAGACGCCCTTCCTGTAACGCTGAACGGCGAAGTGATTTATCTCTTAGAATCCAGCTTAACTGAGCGCGAACGATTCCTCATCGAAACCTTAAATACACAACCAACAAAAACGTCAATCCCAACTCACCCTTGGCTTGCGTACTTGGAAGGAAAAGGCGCATTGCCAACGCCAACCGCGTATATCCAATGCGTCCACTTGGCGGTATTTCCAAAGCAAGAAGGTGTCTTCCACGAAAAAGACTGGATGGAGTTCGTCGAGAACTTAACCGTTGGCGCTCTTGCCATCTTCAAAAACTTCCGCCATCACTACACACTAGTCGTGAATCCGGAAGTCGCAACATCGCTAGCCAGCACGCTCTTTGAAGTGCAATCAGCTATCGAGGACGACTTTGCTGTGGAACTGCAACTCTTTATCGGAAACCGCTGGGCAACATCAAGCCGAGTGCCGCTCCTCTATCAAGCAGAAAAAGCGCTCTTTGTGGAATACTTAATGCATTCCCACAAGCGCTCTTGCCTAGAGTTTGCGCCGGTCGTGTTATGGGCGATTGCCAACGCTCTACTCGACATCGCACCGATTGCCGACGAGTTAATTCTCTTATTAAGCGAAGACGACGTGAAAGAGTTGATTGAAGCCCTCTGGGACGCTCATGGAAATGTCTCAAAGGCGAGCCAAAAACTCTTCTTACATCGTAACACTTTGCAATACCGCATTGATCGTTTTAGCGAACAAACAGGGCTGAACGTCAAAGACATGAATGACCTGACGCTCTGCCACCTACTCTTACAAAAACAAAGTTACTAAAAAATAGCCACTTCTATTCACATAGAAGTGGCTATTCTTATACTTTTTATGCTTTAACGGCTTCTTTTTTAGGAGCTACTTTTGTTTCTTTAATCGTCACTTTTCCTTTTTGAGAACCGATTGTCACTTTTTGACCGAAGCGAATTTCTCCGCTGAGGAGTGCTTCACTAAGTGGGTCTTCGATTTTCTTTTGAATCGCGCGACGAATTGGACGTGCCCCGTATTCTGGGTCGAATCCTTCCTGCGCGATGAGGTCGATGACACCTGAAGTGAATTTCAATTCGATATTGAGTTCTGCAAGACGTGTCTTAATGTCTTTTGTCATCAATTGAACGATTTGACGTAATTCAGGTTTCGTCAATTTATGGAAGACGATAATTTCATCGATACGGTTCAATAGCTCTGGACGGAACGCATTCTTCAACTCTTCGCGAATGCGTTTTTCCATTGCCGTATGGTCGTGTTGTACGGTTTTCGCACCGAATCCAACTGCTTTTTCATCTCTTAGAGCCGTCGCCCCAAGGTTTGATGTCATGATAAGAATCGTATTTCTGAAGTCAACTTTACGTCCTTTCGAATCGGTCAGATGGCCATCGTCTAAGACTTGCAACAGAATGTTAAATACATCTGGATGAGCTTTTTCGATTTCATCTAACAGAATCACAGAGTAAGGTTTGTTACGAATTTTCTCTGTTAATTGTCCGCCTTCATCGAATCCAACGTATCCTGGAGGTGAACCGACTAAACGGCTAACCGCGTGTTTCTCCATGTACTCAGACATATCGATACGAACGAGGGCGTCTTGGTCGCCAAACATCGCTTCCGCTAATGTTTTCGCTAGCTCTGTCTTACCAACCCCAGTAGGTCCAAGGAATAAGAATGAACCGATTGGACGTTTTGGATCTTTCAATCCGCTACGAGCACGGCGAATCGAACGAGCAACTGCTGATACGGCTTCTTCTTGTCCAATCACGCGTTGGTGCAATTCTTTTTCAAGATGCACGAGGCGTTCGCTTTCTTTTTTCTCCATTTGTTTCAATGGAATTCCAGTCCATTGTGATACCACTTCTGCGATATCTTCGTCTGTGATGGCTGCGACGAATTCTTGTTTCGCTTCGACTTCTACTTTTTTGCGTAGTTTTTCAAGCTTGTCGCGTTTGGCTTGTTCTTTTTTGCGTAAACGAGCTGCTTCTTCGAATTTTTGCTCACGAATTGCTTCGTCTTTCTTCAGTGCAAGTTCTGCCACTTCTACTTCGAGTTTTTGAAGCGGAGAGTGTTTACCACTGCGGTCAAGACGGGCTTTTGCTGCTGTTTCGTCCATCAAGTCGATCGCTTTATCTGGTAATTTACGAGACGTAATATAACGAACCGATAATTGAACGGCTGCTTCAATCGCTGCATCTGTGATTTCCACACGGTGGTGGTCTTCATAACGTTTGCGAAGGCCTTTTAAGATTTCAACCGTATCGTCTGCGCTAGGTTCGTTGACATGAACTGAGGCAAAACGACGTTCTAAGGCTGCGTCTTTTTCGATATATTTTTGATATTCATCAAGCGTAGTCGCCCCGATGACTTGGATTTCCCCACGAGCAAGCGCTGGTTTTAAGATATTTGAAGCGTCAATTGAACCTTCTGCCCCACCTGCACCGATAAGGGTATGCAACTCATCGATAAAGAGAATGACATCTTGTTCACGGTATACTTCGTCCAAGATTTTCTTCATGCGCTCTTCGAACTCACCACGGTATTTTGTTCCCGCAACTACCGCACCCATGTCTAACATCATAAGACGTTTCTCGGCGATTTCTTCTGGAACTTCTCCGCTAACCATGCGTTGTGCTAATCCTTCAACGATGGCTGTCTTACCAACACCTGGTTCCCCAACGAGAACAGGGTTATTTTTCGTACGACGGCTGATGATTTGGATAATGCGACGCACTTCGTCTTCACGACCAACAACTGGGTCGATTTTACCTTCACGAGCTAATTCAGTTAAGTCACGCGCTAAGCTGTTTAATGTTGGAGTTCCTTCTTGTGAAGACTCTTGGCGTGCTTTTCTCTTAGAACCAGCGTTTGAAGGTTGAATTCCGATTTTACCGTAGATTTCTTTCATCAACTCTTGAGGGTCGATTTGGTTATCACGGAGAATCTTCGTTGCTAATACTTCTTCGCGTAATAAGGCTAATAGTACGTGCTCTGTTCCGACTTGTGGCACTTCGAGGCGTTTCGCTTCATCAGTAGCCGATAGAATCACTTTCTTTGCTCTTGGTGAATAAGGCATTAAGTACGGATCCATCTGCTTACGGTTTGAGCCGTATCCTGTGAGTGACTCGATTTCAGAACGAACGATTTCCGCAGTCAACCCTGCAGCACGAAGCACATTTCCCGCGATGCCTTCTTGTTCAAGGATTAATCCTAATAGTAAGTGCTCTGTTCCCACGGCTTGGTGTTTGAACAGGATGGCTTCTCTTGCGGCTAAGACCATCGCACTCTTTGCTTTTGGTGTAAAAATTTCACTCATGCGTTTATTCCTTTCTTGTTTAACGGTATTTCAGATTATCAATCAGTTTCTTCATCATATTACTGCGCACTTCTGCAGCATTCTTCACGTTTGAAGGGAATGTATCCTTCTCCATCATGAGTGACATCATTTGTGCCTCACGTTTTGTGATCAGCTTATTTTCGTATAAGTTTTGTAATAAATGATTGCCTTCGCGCTCTGAAAGTTCTTCTGGAACAAGATCTCCTAAAGCATTTAAGACATCCATCTCGTCCACTAGATTTACTTTCATAATGCGGATATAACCACCGCCACCACGTTTACTTTCAACGACATATCCTTGTTGAATCGTAAAGCGGGTATTAATCACGTAATTAATTTGGGAAGGAACACAATTGAATTGGTCTGCAATCTCACTGCGTCTGATTTCAACTGTTTCATTCTTATGCAGTACATTCTTCAAGTAACTTTCGATCAAATCCGACATATTTTGATTTTGATTTTGCATCCATCTTCCTCCTTTTACCTTGACTATATTTGACTTTAATTATACAAAAGAAACTTCCTTTTGCCAATCATCTTGCATTTTTTGGTAAAAAAAGAAGCTAGACACAATGTCTAGCTTCCTCATTTGTTTACGTATCGGGAATACAGGATTCGAACCTACGACCCCTTGGTCCCAAACCAAGTGCTCT
>CAUPXN010000015.1:0-23420 GCA_963515505.1 uncultured Streptococcus sp. | reverse complement strand
AAAACTTAAAAGATAAATTAATCTACTCATTAGATATGGGTGCTTTAATCGCGGGTGCAAAATACCGTGGTGAATTCGAAGAACGTTTGAAAGCAGTTCTTAAAGAAGTAACAAAATCAGAAGGACGCATCATCTTATTTATCGATGAAATCCACACAATCGTTGGTGCTGGTAAGACAGAAGGATCAATGGATGCTGGTAACTTACTAAAACCAATGTTGGCTCGTGGTGAATTACATTGTATTGGTGCTACAACTCTTGACGAATACCGTGAAAATATGGAAAAAGACAAAGCGTTAGAACGTCGTTTTCAAAAAGTACTTGTTCAAGAACCAACAGTTGAAGATACGATTTCAATTCTTCGTGGATTGAAGGAACGTTTCGAAATCCACCACAGTGTAAATATTCACGATAGTGCATTAGTAGCTGCTGCGACTTTATCAAATCGTTATATTACTGACAGATTCTTGCCAGATAAAGCGATTGACTTAGTCGATGAAGCCTGTGCAACCATTCGTGTTGAAATGAACTCAATGCCAACAGAACTTGACGCAGTAACACGTCGTTTGATGCAACTTGAAATCGAAGAACAAGCGTTGAAGATGGAAAAAGATGACGCTTCTCAAAAACGTCTTGCTATTTTACAAGAGGAATTAGCAGAACAACGTGAAAAAGCGAATAACCTCAAAATGAAATGGGAAATCGAAAAAGAAGAAGTTAATAAAATCCGTAATAAACGTGAAGAAATCGACCATGCTAAGCGTGAATTAGAACAAGCAGAGGCTGATTATAACCTTGAAAAAGCTGCTGAACTTCGTCATGGTCGCATTCCACAACTTGAACATGAGTTGAAAGAACTAGAAGATCAAAACAAAGCGAATGCTGAAAGCACGCAACGTCTCGTGCAAGAATCAGTAACTTCAGAAGAAATTGCTCGAGTAGTGGGACGCTTGACAGGTATTCCAGTAACTAAATTAATGGAAGGCGAACGTGAAAAACTTCTTCACTTAGAAGATATTCTTCATGAACGTGTCATTGGTCAAGATGAAGCCGTACAAAAAGTGGCTTCTGCAGTACTTCGTTCTCGTGCCGGATTACAAAATCCTAGCCGTCCAATCGGAAGTTTCCTATTCCTTGGACCTACTGGGGTTGGTAAGACAGAACTTGCTAAAGCTCTAGCAGAAGATTTATTCGACTCAGAAGACCATATGGTTCGTATCGACATGAGTGAGTATATGGAAAAACATTCAGTGTCTCGTTTAGTGGGGGCTCCTCCAGGATATGTTGGATATGAAGAAGGAGGCCAATTAACGGAAGCTGTTCGTCGTAATCCATATACAATCGTTCTTTTAGACGAAATTGAAAAAGCACATCCAGATGTATTTAATATCTTGTTACAAGTATTAGATGATGGACGCTTAACGGATTCTAAAGGACGAGTAGTAGACTTCAAGAATACAGTGATGATTATGACAAGTAATATTGGTTCACAATTCTTGCTTGAAAATCAAGGCGATACAATCGATGAAGAAACTCGTACAGCAGTAGAAGGTGTCCTAAAAGCAACCTTCAAGCCTGAGTTCTTAAACCGTATCGACGAAACAATCTTCTTCACACCACTTTCTAAAGACAACATTCGTGGTATTATTACGAAAATGTTGAACCAATTAGCAGTTCGTGTGGAAGATCAAGAAATCGTCTTAAGCTTCACAGATGAATTGAAAGATTGGATTGCAGAAAATGCATATAATCCAGTATATGGTGCTCGTCCAATTTCTCGTTACATCCAACGTGAAATTGAAACACCACTTGCTAAAGAAATCATCCGTGCAAGCATCCTTCCAGGCGACCAAGTGAAATGTGATTTAGGTATTGATCACGTAACATTTGAAGTCATTGGAAAAAATGAATAATCGGTAAAAAGAAAACGCAATGGACATTGTCCATTGCGTTTTTTTGTGCTTTATTTGTCTTCTTGAACACGACGTTTTCTAACTCCCCAGAATTGGAAGTAGTCTGTACGGATGGCACCGTTATAGAGTTTACGTTTCTTCGTCGCTTTTTGTCCGTAATAATCTTCGAACGTTAAGTCGCTTGTTAAGATGTACTTGCTCCAAGTTTCAAGTGGGGCATACGTTTCACCCATCTGTTTGTAAATAGCTTGAGCTTGTTCTTCAGAAAGAAGACGGTCTCCATAAGGTGGGTTAGCCACAATAATTCCATTTTCTTTCTTTGTACGGAAGTCCTTCAATTGCATTTGCTTGAATTCGATTTGGTCCGCAACGCCAGCTTTAATGGCATTTTGTTTCGCAATTTCAATCATCGAGCCATCGATATCAGCACCTAGAATATCGAGTTGAACATCAATGCGGATTTCTTTTCTAGCTTCTTCTCTGACTTTATCAAATACGCCTGGAGTAAAGAATGTCCATTTTTCAGCGGCAAATGAACGATTCAAACCAGGAGCAATGTTCTTACCGATAAGAGCCGCTTCAATTGGAATCGTACCAGAACCACAAGTAGGGTCGTAGAACGGTTTATCAGGATACCAGCTTGTAAGCATCACAAGAGCAGCAGCCATGTTTTCTTTTAAAGGCGCGCCACCTTTTTCTGTACGGTAACCACGCTTAAAGAGACTTGTTCCACTTGTGTCGATTGTAAGAGTCACAACATCTTTTAAAATTGCGACTTCGATAGGATAGAGGGCACCTGTCTCAGGTAAGTGAGTACGACGGTGGTAAGCCTCGCTTAAACGATTCACAATCGCTTTCTTAACGATGGATTGGCAGTTAGGAACACTGTGAAGAGTAGATTTCACAGATTTACCAGATACTGGGAATTCTGCATCGACTGGAAGAATTTTCTCCCAAGGAATCGCCTTTGTTTGTTCAAAGAGCGAGTCGAATGTTTTTGCAGTGAATTGTCCCATAATGATTTTGATACGGTCGGCTGTACGAAGCCAAATATTGGTACGAGCAATATCGTAATCGTCACCTTCAAAGAAGGCTTTCCCGTTTTCTACCTGAACCTCATAACCCATGTTGCGTAATTCTTTACCAACAAGAGCTTCGATCCCTGCAGCGGCAGTTGCTACTAATTTATATTTTGTCATAGATTTCTCCTTTATTCGTAAAAAGAGGAGTGGACACAAGGCCACACTCCTTACAATTCGCTAAAATCCTGAAGTAAACTTCTGTAAGCCATGTTCTGTTCCATTTAATAGCAGGATCTATTAAATTTCAGTAATCATCTGTCTACACGTAATGTGTCTCTTTTTTCGTTCATTTCCTAATAAGAGTGCCCCTACCATAAGTTTGGGTTGCTCGCTCGAGGGGTTTACCGCGTTCCACCAATTCCGTTTCCAAAATTGCTTCGTCACTGTGGCACTTTCAAGAATACTAGAGCATAGCATTGCCTTAGCTCGTTTTTCTGCCGTCAACCTAAAGTTGCCTTAGCTTATTGTTTCGCTAAGCACGATCACTACAAGCATCTCAGCCTGTGCGAGCATGGACTTTCCTCAGCAAATTAATGCCGCGATTACTCAAAGTTTACTAAATTTAAAAAAGTCCGTTATATCAGATTTGATATATTAGTAATTATTGTCGCGTACTGGTGTAATCACGCGAGTTTTGTAGAAATCATCATCGTCTTCTGCAACATCTTGAGAAGGAGAAGAGTAGCTGTCTTCTTCTAATTTAGAATCGAAAACGTGTTTTTCTAAGTTTGATAAACGTTTCAAGATATCAAAGTTTGTAACTCCTGATGAAGATACATTGCTTGAACGGTTTGTTTTAGAAACTGTAGCTTGACGTGAGAGTTCATCTACTTTTGTTAATAAGCGTTCATTTTCAGCTTGCAAGAAGCTAATTTCTTTTTGGAATGTGTCATAATCACGAATAATTAAATCTAAAAATGCATCGACTTCTTCAATGTCGAAACCTCTGAATGAGCGTTTGAATTGTTTTTGTAAAATATCTTTTGTACTTAATGAAATACGTGCCATAATTGCTTTCCCCTTTTTTAATCTGTCAAATAGTCATTAATTAATTTATCTTCTTAATGATACTAAAATCCATTCAAAAATACAAATAGGATAGGGTTATTTTTAGTTATTTTTAATGAAATTTGTTATAATTTTTAAAAAATACAAGTAAAGAAGAGGGTTAACATGAACTGGTTAGAAGTCACAGTAAATACGCATTCTGAGAGTGTCGAAGTCGTAAGTTCGATTTTAATTGAATTAGGATCAAAAGGAGTTTCTATCGATGACCCTCAAGACTATTATCAATTAACAGATGAACAATTGGAATGGTTGAAAGTACAACAAAAAGACTTATATGAAACGGATACCGTGATTGTGAAGGGCTATTTCCAACCAAGCCAATGGACTGAAGAAGCCAAAACGCAATTAGACGAACAATTGAAAGAACTTGAAAGCTACGGTCTACAAACAGGACCTTTAACCGTTCGTGTTAGTGAAGTTGGAGAAGAGGACTGGGCAACAGCGTGGAAACAATATTATTTCCCAGTACGTGTAACACGCTATTTAACAGTTGTTCCTAGCTGGATTGATTACGAAAAAGAACAAGAAGGTGAACTCTTAATTGAATTAGATCCAGGTCTTGCATTCGGAACAGGAACGCATCCAACGACACAGCTTTCCCTCACAGCGCTCGAACAAACCATTCGTGGTGGGGAAAGTGTGTTAGATGTTGGTACTGGTTCTGGAGTATTAAGTATCGCCTCTAAACTCTTAGGAGCTGGACAAGTAACGGCCTTTGATATTGATGAAATGGCGACACGTGTGGCCAAAGAAAACATCGCATTGAACCCTACAATTGGTTCAATCGATGTCTATGAAAACAACTTACTCGTTGGTGTGGACCAAAAGAGCGATTTAATTGTGGCGAATATTTTAGCTGAAATTTTAGTTCAAATGCCTGAAGATGCATATCGTAACTTGAACGAAAATGGAACATTAATTCTGTCTGGTATTATTGAATCAAAAGCACATGAAGTACAAGAAGCATATGAAAAAGCAGGATTTACTCTAGTTGAACGCATGACGATGAAAGAGTGGAACTGTTTTGTGATGAAAAAGGATGTAGAATAATGCAACGGTATTTTGTAAAAGGAAATGTCAGTGAAACGACGCATTCGCTACAGTTCTCCAAAGACCAAGTGCATCAGCTGAAAAAAGTGATGCGCGTTCGTGTGGGAGAACAATTAGAAGTCGTGGATGATGCAAGTCAACTAGCCATTGTAGAAGTGACAGAACTTGAACCATTCGAAGTGAAAGTCGTAGAACTCGTGGAGCAAAAAGTAGAACTACCGGTATCGGTTACGATTGCAGTGGGACTCTCAAAAGGAGATAAACTCGACTGGATTGTCCAAAAGGCGACAGAACTTGGTGTAAGTGAAATCATTCCGCTATCGATGACACGAAATGTTGTTAAATGGACTGGGGACAAGGCAAATAAGAAGATTGAACGTCTTCAAAAGATTGCCGAAGAAGCGAGCGAACAATCGCATCGCCTGAAAGTCCCACGTGTAACAAGTGTGATGACGCTAAAAGAGTTAGCAAGTTACACAAGTGATTTCGAACAAAAATTGATTGCTTATGAAGAATCTGCAAAGGTTGGAGAAAGCCTCCAACTGGTTAAGAGTTTGCAGTCCTTACAGGATAATGAACGCATTATATTTGTATTTGGTCCTGAAGGTGGCATCGAAGAACAAGAAGTGGAGTTGTTAGAGGAAAGTGGATATCTTCCATGTTCACTTGGCCCACGTATTTTACGCGCTGAAACAGCACCTTTATATGCACTAGCAGCAGTTTCATATCAATGTGAGTTATTATAGGAACCAATAGTTGACGATAGTCTATTGTCGCGGTACTATTAGGAATACATTAGAGCGCAATGCTTAAGGAGTTTACAAATGTCTAAAAATAAGACTTATACCGCAGATGATGTCCTTGCAATGTGTAAGGAGTACATGAACGAGACACATATTAAATTTATTGAAAAAGCTATCTATTTTGCGACATATGCTCATAAAGAACAAATTCGTAAATCTGGAGAAGCTTATATTGTGCATCCCATTCAAGTAGCTGGAATTCTTGCTGAATTAAAGTTGGATCCAGACACGATTGCGACTGGGTTTCTTCATGATGTCGTCGAAGATACTGGGTTTAGTATTGATGATATTGAATACGAATTTGGAAAAGATGTTGCATTTCTCGTTGAAGGTGTAACAAAACTAGGGAAAATTAAATATAAATCTCATGCAGAGCAACAAGCGGAAAATCACCGTAAGATGCTTCTTGCGATGGCCAATGACCTTCGTGTAATCATGGTGAAATTAGCGGACCGCTTGCATAATTTACGTACGTTGAAATTCCATAAGCCTGAAAAGCAACGCATGATTGCAGAAGAAACACTTGAGATTTATGCACCTCTTGCACACCGTCTAGGGATGAATAAAATTAAGTGGGAGTTAGAAGATACGTCTCTACGGTATTTAAACCCACAGCAATATTATCGTATTGTGCATTTAATGAATTCAAAACGTGATGAACGAGAAGAGTATATTAATACAACAATCGAAAATATTAAAGAAGCTACAAAAGATTTGGATATCGAAGCGGTTATTTATGGACGTCCAAAACATATTTACTCCATCTACCGTAAGATGAAAGACCAAAAGAAACAGTTTAGCGAGATTTATGACTTACTTGCGATTCGTGTATTAGTCGATAGCATTAAAGATTGCTACGCCGTTCTTGGGGCGATTCATACAAAATGGAAACCAATGCCAGGTCGTTTTAAAGACTATATCGCGATTCCAAAGGCGAATATGTATCAGTCCATCCATACAACCGTGATTGGTCCTGGTGGACGACCCGTAGAGATTCAAATTCGTACATTTGAAATGCACCAAGTTGCTGAATACGGGGTTGCGGCTCACTGGGCTTATAAAGAAGGGAATAAAGAGAAAGTTACAAACGATCCGTTGCAAAAACAATTGGATTGGTTTAAAGACTTAATCGAACTTCAAAATGAAACAAAAGATGCCAAAGACTTTATGAATAGCGTGAAGGAAGATATCTTTGGAGATAAGGTTTATGTCTTCACACCAAAAGGAGACGTTTCAGAACTTCCTTTAGGGTCTGGACCGCTTGATTTTGCATACAACATCCATACGGAGGTCGGAAACAAAACAGTCGGTGCCAAAGTCAATAATAAGATTGTTCCATTGAACTATCAGTTGAAGACTGGGGATATCGTAGAAGTATTAACATCAGCAAATTCGTTTGGGCCTTCTCGTGACTGGATTAATCTGGTTTATACGACTCGTGCAAAAAATAAAATCAAACGTTTCTTCAAGTTACAAGACCGTGATGAAAATATTATCAAGGGTCGTGAGTTACTTGAAAAACAAATTACAGAACTTGGATTTAACTTCAAAGACTTTATGACGAAACAGGGCATGAAAGATATTGCTGCTCGTTTCAATTTCGGAACGGAAGAAGACTTATTTGCTGCTATTGGATTTGGTGAGATTTCGTATCAAACAGTTGCCAATAAGATGACTGAAAAGGCTCGTCGAGAAATCGAAGACCAAAAAGTGGTTGAAACTGCTTTTGAGAAAACGACGACTCAAGGACAGAAGAAAGAAAGTCAAAAGATGAAAATTCGTCACGAAGGTGGCGTCATCATCGAAGGTGTGGACAATCTTCTCATTCGATTAAGCCGTTGTTGTAATCCAGTTCCTGGAGACGATATCGTTGGTTATATTACTAAAGGTCGTGGAATCTCTGTCCATAGAAAAGACTGTCCTAACGTTCAACTTCCTGAGAGTGAACAAAACCGTCTAATCGAAGTGGATTGGGAAGATACAGCCAATACTGGTCAACAATATGATACAGAGTTAGTCGTTGAAGGATATAACCGTAATGGATTGTTGAATGAAGTCTTGAATGTCATTAACAGTACAACTAAATCGTTAAATTCTGTCAATGGTAAAGTTGATGCGAATAAGATGGCGACGATTTCTGTCAATATCGGAATTATGAATACACAGCAATTAGATTTTATTGTAGATAAAATCAAACAAATTCCAGATGTATATAGTGTACGTCGTGTGATTTCATAGGAGGAGTTCATGAGAATTGTATTACAGCGAGTGAAGTCCGCTAGCGTATCGATTGAAGGGACTGTTGTTGGTGAAATCGAACAAGGGTTTCTGTTACTAGTAGGAGTAGGGCCTGATGATACTAGAGATGATGCGTCTTACTTAGCAAGAAAGATTGCTGGAATGCGTATCTTCAGCGATGAGAATGGAAAAATGAATCTGTCGATTGATCAAGTCGGCGGAAAGATTTTATCCGTTTCGCAGTTTACACTCTTTGCTGATACGAAAAAAGGAAACAGACCTTCGTTTACTGGAGCTGCTGGTCCTGAAGCTGCAAATAAGCTCTACGAAGAATTCAATGAAATCCTGCGCACCGAGTATGGGTTAATTGTTGAAACAGGAGAGTTTGGGGCGGATATGCAAGTCAGTCTTGTAAATGATGGGCCAGTAACTATCTTACTCGATACCAAAAATCAATAAAAAAAGAAAGCACAGGAAAAATCCTGTGCTTATTTATTTGGTTAAAAGGATTAAGGACGTTTGTTTTCTAAGTCCGTTCTTACGACTAAAACATCGCAAGAAGCATTACGAATCACATATTCAGATACTGAACCAATGAAGAGACGTTCCACTGCATTCAAACCAGTAGCGCCCATCATAATAAGGTCAATTCCGTAATCTTTTGTTAATTGTTTAGAAATAACCACTTTAGGAGAACCGTATTCAAGAACGGTTTCCACATTCGTGAAGTTATGTGCCTTAGCAACTTCTACGTATTCAGCAAATAAGTTTTCAGCTTGTTTACGAATCTCGTCTGAGAAATTGCCTTCAAATCCAGTAGGTGTTTGAAGAGAACGAGTATCGATGACGTGTGCTAACACAAGCTTTGCATGATTTCGTTTAGCCACTTCAATGGCTTTGTCAAAGGCTAGTTTGGCTTCCTTAGAGCCATCGATTGGAACGAGAATTTTTTCATATTCATGAAACATAAAATCACATCCTTATTCTTGATACTCTTATTATACACCTAAATAAAGCGAATGAAAAGGGAACCAAAACGGATGGAAATAGGAATTAAGGCAAAAGAAAAACCACTCACGAAGAGTGGCCTAAAGTTAATAACTTTATATAGATTTCCAACGATGCCGTTTGATGTATTTGTTAGTTTGAACCCGCATCTAAAGCAGGTGGGCTTCTATGTATTACTTCCTAACTACCAAGTGAAAGGGCTTGTTATCTGTAATATCAATCTGAATCCCTAAAAAGTCGTAAATTGTTCGGTCAACACTTAGTAAATACCGCGCACATCTTAGATCTCTATGTCATTATAGTAGCACAAGAGTAGGTCGATTGCAATAAAAGTTTGGTACCGATTTCTTAAGAAATCACTAATTATTTTTGACGATATTTTTGGTATTGTTTCATCAAAGCTTCCTCATAAGAAGAAGTTGGTTCTGCCTTGAAATACTCCTCATTTTTAAGTGCATCTGGTAAGTATTGTTGCTTTACGAAGTGTCCTGGATAGTCATGTGGATACTTGTATCCAACACCACGTCCAAGCTTTTGTGCACCTGAATAATGAGCATCTTTTAAGTGGTCCGGAATACTAATCGCACGACCAATTCTTACATCAGACAAGGCACTATCGATTGAACGAATAGCCGTGTTTGATTTAGGTGAAAGGGCGAGTTCGATAATCGCATTCGCAAGTGGAATTCTAGCTTCCGGTAAACCAAGTCTTTCCGCAGCTTGCACAGCGGATACTGCGCGAGCGGCACCTTGTGGATTCCCTAGTCCAATATCTTCGTAGGCAATGACTAAGAGGCGTCTCATTAAACTTGTAAGATCCCCAGCTTCGATTAAACGAGCAGCGTAATGCAAGGCTGCGTTCACGTCTGAACCGCGAATGGATTTTTGAAGAGCAGAGATAACATCATAATGTTGATCGCCGTCTTTATCATAGGAGAGTGCTTTTCTTTGGATACATTCTTCGGCGATTTGAATCGTGATATGGATTTTTCCATCGTCACTAGCTTCAGTTGATTTAGCGGCTAGTTCTAGTGCGTTTAGGGCGCTTCTGACATCTCCGTTAGTACTACTTGCAAAGTGAGTTAAGGCTTCTTCTGTGACGTCTAGATTTAGTTTTCCTAAGCCACGTTCTTCATCTTCGATAGCCTTTAAGAGTGCTTTTTGAATATCCTGCGAAGAAAGTGGTTTCAGTTCAAAGATTTGAGTACGACTTCGAATCGCTGGGTTAATGGAAATGTACGGATTCTCAGTCGTTGCTCCGACTAAAATAATTCGGCCATTTTCCAGATGAGGCAATAAGAAGTCTTGTTTCGTCTTATCGAGTCGATGAATTTCATCGAGTAGTAGAATGACGCTGCCGGACATCTTTGCTTCTTCGGCTACGATTTGTAAGTCTTTCTTTGTATCAGTCGCCGCATTCAGCTGTCTAAAAGCGACTTTCGTACTTCCGCTAATAGCGCTAGCAATACTTGTTTTCCCAGTTCCTGGAGGCCCATATAAAATCATGGATGATAATTGTTTAGCCACAACCATGCGATTGATGATTTTTCCAGGAGAGACAAGATGCTCTTGACCAATCACTTCGTCAATCGTACGAGGTCGCATACGGTAAGCGAGCGGTTGATGGTTCATGACAGTTCCTCCTTAAATTTCTTTATGTTTAGTGTATCATAAGTTGAAAGAATGATATAATAGGAAAGATTAAAACAACTTATTAGGACAATAAATAGTCATCCCGTATAATAGTATTGTTTGAAAGTGAGGAGAGTGCAAGGTGAATTACTTAGATTATGCAGCAACGACGCCAGTAAATGCGGAAGTATTAGAAGTGATTACAAAGGAAATGGCTTCTTTTGGAAATCCGTCTAGTGTCTATCGAATTGGTCGTGAACAAAAGCAAAAAATCGAATGTGTGAAGAAAGCTATTCTATCAGAACTACAAGCATCTCCACACGATGCCATTATCTTTACAAGTTCAGGTTCTGAAGGGAACAATTTAGTGTTTGAAAGTATTCGTGAGCATTTCGCAAAAGAAAAAGGTCATATCATTGTTTCTGCAGTAGAGCATCCTTCTGTTCGAAAACCTGCTGAATTTTTAGAACATGAAGGCTTTGACGTGACGTATTTAGCTCCAAATAAAGATGGCATTGTGACAGTTTCTGAAATTGAGGAGGCACTAAGAGAGGATACACGTCTAGTTTCGATTATGACGGTTAATAATGAAACAGGCGCAAGATTCCCAATTGAAGAAATTGCTGCTTTATTAAAAGAGTCGCCTGTTTATTTCCATACAGATGCCGTTCAAGCCTTTGCACAAGAAGCATTAACGGTGGATGGAATTGATTATTTAACCGCTTCTGGGCATAAGATATATGCACCAAAAGGGATTGGATTCCTATATAAATTAAAAGATGCGCCAATTCACGCTTTGATTAAAGGTGGAGGACAAGAATTAGGCTTCAGAGCTGGAACGGAAAATGTTCCTTATATTTTAGGGCTTGAAAAAGCAATGGAAATCGTTGTGGCGAAAAGAGATGAGCTTGTTGAAAACTATCAAGAGTTACGAGAGTATCTAATCGCGAAGTTGTCTGAAAGAGGCATTGAATTTGAGTTTAACGGCGTAGCAAATCCAAAGAATCCGCATGTTTGTAATATTTGGCTGAAGGGAAGAAAAGCTACACAAACGTTAATCTTCAATGATTTAAAAGATGTTTCAGTATCTGCTGGATCCGCATGTTCAGCAGGAAGCGTACAAATCAGTCCAGTATTGTCCGCAATGTTTAAGGGCGAAACGAGTCGTCTTGAAGAATCTGTCAGACTTTCATTTGGAATGGGGTCAACAAAAGAAGATATTGACGCCTTTGTGGACGCAATGCGTTAAGAGAGAGCTTTTGTTTAGAGGCAAAATATGGTAAACTAACGTTGTAGAAAAAGAAAGAGGAGAAGCGCATATGGCATTTACACCAACTGCATCATTAAAAGGATCAAACCAAGTCTTTTCGGTTAGTCCAACTTGTAAAGGATACACATTACGTGATAATGGCTTTACAGAAACAAAATCTGGGAACTTCCAATTAATTCGTAGTTTAGACGAAACAATTGATGATCACCGTGGATTAAAATTAAAAGTCATGGTAGATAAAGATAAGAAACAATTGAAAATTTCGACAGTAACGAAGAATGGCCTACAAACTGTTGACTTATACGGTAAAGCAAATACTGCTATGGCTGTAGAAAAGTTAGAGTTTATTTTAGAAGGGCTTGTTGAACGAGGAGTTCTCGAAGTAACAACAAAATAGTGTATAAGAAAAGAGAGACAGTTCAAAATTGAACTGTCTCGTTTATCATGCACGGGCGGTGTTCCCTGTAGCTGTATTATTCGACTTCAGGTAGCGGCTTAAATTGTGCTACGAAGCTTTGAGTGTCGCCAAAATAAAGATTCTCGCTAGGAACTTCATATAGCTCCTGCATTCTTTTGCTTAAAGAATATGGAAGATTAGTTGAATCTTTTTCATACTTCGTAAGCGTATCTTTGTTTATTTTAAGATATTTGGCGGCTTCTAACAGTGTTAAATTACGATTTACCCGTGCTGCTCGTAAAGAGATCATCATACACCTTCGCCCCCTTTTTCTCAATTTAATTATAGTGAAAACGCAACCGTTTGTCAAAAACACAATTGGGCAAAAATCCCAGTACTATCGCATTTTCAATGATTTTCAAGCAAAAATTTTGAAAAAAATAAAAATAAATTTAAAATTAGGGTAAATTCTGATAACTCGACCTTCAAATCGACTAGTTCAGGAAATAAATAGAAATGATGGTGAAAGAATGAGTAACGAAAAAACAAGAGTTGTCGTTGGCATGAGTGGAGGGGTTGACTCCTCTGTAACAGCTTTATTATTAAAAGAAGCTGGATATGATGTCATCGGTATTTTTATGAAAAACTGGGATGATACGGACGAAAATGGCGTTTGTACAGCGACTGAAGACTACAAAGACGTAGCTGCAGTGGCAGAACAAATTGGAATTCCGTATTATTCTGTAAACTTTGAGAAAGAATATTGGGACCGTGTATTTGAATACTTCCTTCGCGAATATCGCTTTGGACGTACACCAAACCCAGATGTGATGTGTAATAAAGAAGTGAAATTCCAAGCGTTCCTAGATTATGCACTGCAATTAGGGGCAGATTATGTGGCGATGGGTCACTATGCTCGTGTAGAAAAAGACGAAAATGGAATTGTTCACTTATTAAGAGGAAAAGACAATAATAAAGACCAAACGTATTTCTTAAGTCAATTGAATCAAAAGCAATTAGAAAAAGCGATGTTTCCAATTGGACACTTAGAGAAAAAAGAAGTGCGTGAGATTGCTGAGAAGTATGATCTTGCGACTGCGAAGAAGAAAGATTCTACTGGTGTATGCTTTATTGGAGAACGTAACTTCAATGAGTTCTTATCAAACTATTTACCAGCTAAACCAGGAAAAATGGTGACATTGGACGGTGAAGTAAAAGGCGACCACGCTGGACTGATGTACTACACAATTGGACAACGCCAAGGTCTTGGTATCGGTGGCGGTGGTAAGACAAATGATCCATGGTTTGTTATCGGGAAAAACTTATCAACAAATACTTTATATGTAGGTCAAGGCTTCCATCATCCAAACCTTTATTCCGATAGTTTAACGGCTACAGATATTCAATTTACAAATGATTTACCAAAAGAGAAGACGTTCGAATGTACAGCTAAATTTAGATATCGTCAACAAGATACTAAAGTGAAAGTCATATTGGACGAAAAGGATCCAACATTGGCTACAGTGATTTTTGATGAGCCAGTTCGTGCGATTACACCTGGTCAAGCTGTTGTGTTCTATGACGGCGAAGAGTGCCTCGGCGGAGGTATCATCGATAAAGCGTATATGAACGGAGAAGAACGTCAATACGTTTAATAGAAAAGATTAGAAAGGAGATTCCAAATGAGTGATACACCTTATATTGTAGGGGAAGTATTAACGACTTTTTTCGAGAATCCGCAGAACTTCTATAAAGTTATGCTCGTTCGCGTTGTTGAGTCTAATTGCGTGGATGTGGATGACGAAATCGTGGTGACTGGAATTTTCGGGCAAATTCATTCGGATATCTCCTATCGTTTTAATGGGAAGATTGTTTCTCATCCAAAATATGGGGAACAATTCCAAGCAGATAATTATCAACAGACGCAACCAACCGGTAAAAGAGGACTCATTCAATATTTATCCAGTTCTCATTTTCCTGGTATTGGAGAGAAAACGGCTGAGAAGATTATCGAGAAGTTAGGCGAGGAGGCCATGGAGCGTATCTTAAATGATGAGACAGCGCTTGATGGGATTACAGGATTAACGAAAAAGAAAAAAGAAATGATCCGTGAAGTCATTCAGCAAAACCAGGGGACTGAGAAGTTGATGTTTGAACTCACGAATCTTGGGTTTACTCCTGCGATTGCCCAAAAGATTATCGGCATGTATAAAGATAAGGCAAGAATGGTTTTAGACGAAGACCCATATGTTCTTCTTCAAAAAATAGAAGGCCTAGGATTTAGAAGAATGGATAGCATTGCCCAATCGATGGGGATTGATCCAGACGATACTTCAAGACTAAAAGGTGCGCTTTTTGTAGTGACAAGAGATTTCTGCTATCAAACAGGGGATACTTACTTGATGGCGGAAGTGTTAATCACGCAAGCGCAACGATTACTAGAGTCCTGTCAAAACTACTTGATTGAACCTGATAAACTCGTAGATGCATTAAATGAATTGATTCGCGAAGGTGTTGTGTTTTCTGATGAAAACCGCATTGCGATTGCTTCTTTGTATTACGCAGAACTAGGGATTAGTAACGCCTTGTCAAAACGAATTACAGCTTCTAAAGTAGAAATCAGTAAAGAGAAAATTGAAAAAGCAATTGAGAAAACGCAGGAGAAATACGATATTCAATATGATGCGTCTCAAAAAGAGGCTATTTATCGGATTATGACGGAGCCACTATTTGTATTAACGGGTGGACCTGGCACTGGGAAGACAACGATTATTAATGCCGTTATCGATGTCTATGCTCAGCTAAATGAATTAGAGCATGACGATGAGATTGAAGAGGCGATTGTTCTTGCGGCGCCAACTGGACGAGCGGCAAAACGGATGAATGAATTGACAGGATATCCTTCTTCAACGATTCATCGCCTGCTCGGGATTGCAATCGATAGTGTGGATGATAGTTTTGAAGATAAGGAAATCACTGGAGAATTCTTAATTATCGATGAGATGTCGATGGTAGATACGTGGTTAATGAACCGCGTGTTTAAGGCTGCTCCAGAAGGATTGAAGATTTTACTCGTAGGAGATAGTAATCAATTGCCTTCGGTTGGTCCGGGGCAAGTTTTAACAGATTTACTGGAAACCAATCAAGTGCCAGCCATTGAACTGAAACGAATTCACCGTCAAACGCAACAATCTTCAATTGTCGAATTAGCGCATAGTATCAAAGATGGTTTCTTGCCACAAAACTTTCTGGAAAAACAAGCGGACCGCAGCTTCTTACCATGTTCAACAGAACGGTTGGTAACGATTATTGAACAAGTCGTTGTTGCGGCTCTTAAGAAGGGCTATACGAAGCGAGATATTCAAGTACTGGCTCCGATGTATAAAGGAGATGCTGGGATTAATGCCATCAATCAGATGATGCAAGAAATCTTAAACCCTAAAATCGGAAATTCGGTTCGTGAAGTGGAGTCCTTTGATAAAGTCTTCCGCGTAGGAGATAAAGTCCTTCAACTGGTGAATTTACCTGAAGAAAATGTCTATAATGGGGATATTGGAGAAATCACAGCAATTCAATTTGCAAAAGAGAACGATGACCAAGTAGATAAGATTTTTGTTTTATTCGATCAAACGGAAGTCGAGTATCATCGAACGGATTGGCAACAATTGACGCTGGCGTATTGCTGCTCAATTCATAAGGCACAAGGGTCTGAATTCAAGATGGTCATCTTACCAATGGTGAATCAGTACTCACGCATGTTACAAAGAAATCTATTGTATACAGCAGTTACAAGAAGTCAGCAGTATCTCATCATGTGTGGGGAAGCAGGAGCGTTCCAAAAGAGTGCAACTACCATCCCTCCAAAACGAGCGACTTTCTTACAAGAGTTCTTAACGAATTTTGATCTAGTAACGACAGAAGATACTCCGACAAAACAGGAGAGAGAAACGCAATCGTCACCAGAGGAGTCTAACAACTCATTCGAAGGCAAAGAAATCCAATTAACCATCCAAGCAATTGAAGATGGACTTATTTCTCCGATGATTGGAATGGACGATGTCACACCATACGATTTTATGACAAGAAGCTAGTTTTCTAGCTTCTTTTTTTCGTGTTTTTTCAGCCGGAATTAATTGCCATTTGTCCATGATGTAGGGTAAAATGAGAACAAATGATTATGAAAGAAGGACAAATAATGAATCGACAAAAACATTTTTTAGTTTCTGAAGATGCTGTTCCTCCTGTATTTGCTAAAGTTTTGCAAGCAAAAGAACTACTTGCAACAGGACAAGCAAAAGACGTCACTGAAGTAGTGAAGATGGTTGGCATCTCGCGCAGTGTTTATTATAAGTATTATCGTAAAGTACAAGGTTTCTCTTCTGTGAATGCAGGAAGAAAAGCATCCATTAATATTCATATGAAAAATATCAAAGGAACACTGACGAAGACGCTGGAAGTATTTGCAAATCGTGATATGAACATATTGACGATTTTCCAAGGGCTGGCAATCCATAGTGTTGCTGTTGTGCAAATTATGATTGATATTTCAGAGGCAACGGTAAGTGTTGAAGATGTTATCAAAGAAATTAACGCACTAGATAACATTATTTCTGTGGAGTTACAAAGTATCGAATAATGAAACATAAATTTTTAAATTATTTAACAGAAAATGATATCAGAGTGTTGATTTTTGATAAAGATGGCACATTGACGGATACATCCACGTTATGGTTTGAACCAACGATTTTAGTTCTTGACGAATTAGTGAATCGTAATGAAATGAATCTAACGAATGCAGAGCATGACGAGTTATTTAACCGTCTTGGCATCACAGAAACAAACATCATAGAAAATAGCGTTATTGCCTCTGGTAGCGTTCGAGATATGTTAGAGGTTTTAAATCAATTTAGAACAATCGATATCGAAGAAAATTATAACTTCGTGGTGCAATACTTTGCTGACTATATTTTGTCTCATCCAGAGAAAATCCAAACGCTTGGAAATGTAGAGAGGGCTCTTTGGAATCTGAGGGAAAAAGGATATATCATTGCGTTAGTAACGAATGATTCTCGCTTGCCGGCAGAGGCTGTATTAAAGGTTGCTGGAATTGGCGAGTTGTTTGACTTTGTTGGTACAACTGATGATTTTCCTTCAAAGCCAGCTACAGATTCACTATATGCAATCCAAAGCAAATTTGGTGTCTCTTTTAACGAGATGATTTATATTGGGGACTCAACAGTAGATGAAGAGTTTGCCAAAAATACTGCTGGGTTTATTGCTGTGACAAGCGAACCTAATAATCTAGAAGTTCTTCCTAGTGCAATCTTTAAAGTGAAATCAATTGATGAATTAAGTTAGGAGGAAATGATGAATAGTACGATACAAGAAAATCATAAATTCAAAGCGCTACTAACCATTTTAATTCCAGTTTTAATTTATCAAATTGCCAATTATTCGGCTCAATTTATTGATACGGTCATGACTGGACGATATAACGAAGTCCATCTTGCCGGAGTATCGATTGGCGGGAGTTTGTACGCACCGTTTTTCACTCTGTTGACGGGGCTGATTTCAGGTCTTGTTCCGATTGTTGGACAATATTTTGGCCAGAAGAAACTGGATAAAATTGAACAAGTAATGCGTCAATACTTAATCATTGGCGTTGTGTTAGCTGTAGCTCTATTTGTTTTAGGCGTATTATTTTTGAAACCTGTTTTAGGATTCATGAATTTAGAACAAGAAGTAGAAGCTGTAGCGGTGGGGTATTTAACTTGGTTATCCTTAGGGTTTATTCCATTATTACTCTTTAGTGTATTAAGATCTTTTGTGGATGCTTTAGGTTTAACAAAAGTATCGATGATGCTGATGGTATTAGTAGTTCCGCTCAATATGTTCTTTAACTATTCACTGATTTACGGTCAGTTTGGCTTTCCGGAAATGGGAGGAGCCGGAGCAGGACTTGGAACTGCACTGGCTTACTGGGGATTACTCGTAGTTGCAGTGGTTGTCTTTAAAAAACATCCGGTATTAAAGGAGTATGATGTTATAAAATGGAGCGGAATCGATACTAAAATGTGGAAGGAACCATTTAAAATCGGCCTTCCAATCGGATTATCAATTTTCGCAGAGGTGGCCATTTTCGCGTTTGTGGGATTACTCATGTCGAAATTTGGAACATCGATTATTGCATCTCACCAAGCTGCGATGAACTTTGCGACAGTTGTTTATGCATTCCCAATTAGTATTTCTACTGCGCTAACGATTATTGTTTCTTATGAAGTTGGTCGTAAAGATATTCGTTCAGCCATGCAGTTTGCTTATATTGGTATCGCGACCGCAGTGACACTTGCTGTTGTGACATTAACATTATTAGCGCTCAATATCCAATCGGTGGCCGCGCTATATGGAACAGACCCAGACTTTATTCAATTAACCGTTGTGTTTTTAACTTATAGTCTGTTGTTCCAACTGTTTGATGCGGTGGCAGCGCCAATTCAAGGAACGCTCAGAGGATTCAAAGACGTTCAAATGCCATTTATCTTATTTTTAATTGGCTATTGGATTATTGGATTGCCAATTGGTTTTATATTAGATAATGCATTTAATGCTGGCCCATATTCATATTGGATTGGACTGATTATCGGATTAATGAGTAGTTGTATTTTCTTAGTCGTTCGATTAAGAAAAGTATTTAAAAAATATAAAGAATCACGAGGTGTGTAAATGTTTGAATCATACAAAGAAGAAGTAACATTTAATGAAGAAAGAGGGTCTGAAGATTTCGACCCACAAAATGAATTTTATCAAGAAGATATGGAAGAATCGTTTAAAAAAGACATTACTTCTATTGGAAGAAGATTAATTGTTTATATGTTAGTTTTCTTCTTCTTCGCAGCTGCTGGGCAACAAGGTGCAGCACAAAATGCGGTTGACACTGAAGATTTTTACGGAATTTGGGGAGTAGGACTATTTATTGCGGCTTCTCTAAGTTTACTCATTTGGGCTCTTTCTAAAAAATTCCCAATGAAACGTATTTATGAACACGTTGCTCCAAGAAAAATGAATATACAGTCGTTTGCGATATTGTCTGCGAGCTTATTTGGAGTTCGTTTTATTTCAAAACTCTTATTAACAGGGCTTGAAAAACTGTTATTGGAAATGGGCATTCCAGCAACACTTGTAACAAATACAAGTGAACAGTTGACGTCAAGTATCATTTTTGTACTGTATTTAGGAGTAATGGCTCCGGTAGTTGAAGAATTTATCTTCAGAGGATTTATTGGTTATCGCCTTGAACGTTACGGGAAGGTATTTACGATTCTATTTACGTCGCTTATTTTCTCATTATTCCATGCCAACATTACGCAAGGCGTCTTCACATTCTTGGCAGGGATTGTTTTCGCCTATGTTGCTCTTGAATATGGCTTCCAATGGGCAGTGGCGTTCCATATGATGAATAACTTCTTATTTGCAGTTGTGGTCGATATTTATCTTGCTCAAATGGTAAATTTTGGCAATTTTTCTCTTGTTCAACTACTAGATTTAATTGGCTTTGTAGTATTAGTATTAGTGGTTATTTTAAAATGGAAAGATATTAAAGAATATATCAGTGTGAATCGTGGCTTCTATGGAATTGGACAAATTACTTTTAGTCGCGTAACGATTATTCTATACATTATTTATCTTTTATATCGTACTTTCCTACCATACTTCGCACCATACTTATTTTTTAGATAGGAGGAGCTTCTTTGAATACCATTTATTTAGAAGATAGCGTCTATACAACCATCACTGAACATCCAGAGGTCAAAGATTTACTTGTTGAAATTGGCTTTAAACCACTGAACCAACCACAAATGGTTCATACGGTAGGACGTATCACGAATCTGATTAAAGGTTCAAAAATTGCAAAAGTTCCTTTAGAAACCATTGTTGAAACATTAGAAATGAACGGATACATCGTTAAAGAAAGCAGGGATTAGATGGCTAAAGAAGATTACACGATGGAAGAACGGCAGGAGATTTTAAAAGACTTGATGTTACGCCTTCACGCTGGTGAAGATAAAGAAGTCATTCAAAAAGAATTTAATGAAGCCTTTGATGAAATCACTCCTTATGAGATCCAGTTAATGGAGAGAAATCTGATGAGTGAAGGGATTACCTTTGCAGAGATTATGAGTCTATGTAACGTTCATGCAAATTTAATGGGGTCTAAGGTCAATACGGAAACAACCGTTGCAGATTTTGAACAACCAGGTCATCCAGTCCATGTGATGAAGATGGAGAACTTAGCCATCCGTGGCGCGTTAGACCGGGTGGAGCGTTTGCTGAAGAATTATTTAGAGACGAAGGATGAAACAATTAAAAAAGGCTTGAATCGCCAAATTTTGTTGCTAGGTCAATTCGACAATCACTATCAGCGTAAAGAATATGCGATGTTTCCGATTATGGAGAAAAAGGGGATTACCGCACCTCCTAAGGTAATGTGGGGTGTTGATGACCAAATTCGTGAATTGTATAAGGATTTCAAGGCGGCACTAGAAAACGAACAAGCTAATGTGTTAGAAGAGTTTGAAGTGGTCCGTGATGAATTACTAGAGATGATTCAAAAGGAAGAGAACATTCTAATTCCGATGGTGGAACAAGTTTTCCATGTAGATGATTGGGAAACAATTGCTAATCAGTCACCAGAATACGGATATTGTATTGTAAAACCTGAAAAAGAATGGGCAGTCAAAAAAGACTTTGCCCCTGTGAAGACAAAAGTCGAGGTTGAAGAAGAGGGAGATATTCCTTTATCGACAGGTTCGCTTTCCTTGAAGCAACTCAATCTGATTTTGAATTTATTACCGATGGAATTGTCGTTTGTAGATCACAATAATATTGTGAAATATTACAACGAAGGAAATGGTGAAGAGAAAATCTTTAAACGCACACCAAGTGCAATAGGCCGTGACGTGATTTTATGTCATCCGCCTAAAGTACATGAAACGGTTCAAACCATTTTTGAACAATTAAAGTCAAAACAAAAAGAAAAAGAAGAAATGTGGTTTAAGAAAGACGGCATGATGGTGCATGTGACGTATCACGCTGTTTGGGATGAAGAAGATAACTATGTTGGGTGTCTTGAATACGTTCAAAACATCCAATCGTTAGTGGATCATTTTAATCAAGCAGATGTGAAGCGAACTCTTTCTTAATGACTTTTAATATGTTACAATGCACGTGGATACATTCCACATTACACTTAACTTTAAAGGAGTTATTGACTTATGTATACGACGATGATTCTCGGTGCAATTGCTGGTCTAAGTTTATTCTTATACGGGATGCAATTGATGGGCGACGGATTACAAAAAGTAGCCGGAGAAGGCTTGAAAGGGATTATTCGTAAATTAACGAAAAATCGATTCATGTCAGTACTTGTTGGGATGTTTGTAACAACAATCATTCAAAGTTCATCAGCAACGACAGTAATGGTTGTTGGTTTCGTAAACGCTGGGCTAATGACATTAGCGCAAGCAGTAGGTGTTGTCTTTGGAGCAAACGTCGGAACGACGATTACAGGGCAAATGGTTTCCTTTAACTTGTCACAATGGGCACCTATCGTCATCGCTTCTGGTTTAGTAGCGAACATGCTTACTAAAAATCCAAAAGTTAAAGAAGCTAGTGAAATCTTTATTGGTTTTGGTATTTTATTTATTGGTATGAGCTCATTGAGTTCTGCTTTACAACCGTTAAAAGAATTGCCTGAATTTACTAACTGGATTCTTCAATACGGTAGCAATCCATTTATTGGTGTCGGAATCGGTCTTTTAATGACCCTTGTCTTACAAAGTTCTTCAGCAACCATTGGGGTATTAATCGCTCTTGCTAGTCAAGGTGTGCTTCCTATTACTACAGCGGTGTTTATCATCTTCGGTGATAACATCGGAACATGTACAACTGCTTTAATTAGTAGTTTAGGTACTTCTCGTCGTGGAAAACAAGTTGCTTTATTCCACTTAATGATTAATGTTATCGGTACAGTTTACTTTATGCTTTTCCTTCGCGGTATTCTTGTGAATGTTGTTGAATCTATTGATCCTGGTAATGTTGCTCGTCAGATTGCCAATGCACATACGATTTTCAATATCGTTAACGTAATTGTCCTATTCCCATTCACAAATCTTTTAGTGAAGTTGATTCAAATGATTATTCCTGATGGAGAAGACGAGGAAGAAAGCATTACGCGTTATCTTGATAAACGTATCTTGGTAACTCCAACAATCGCGTTAGAAAACACAATGTATGAATTCGCTGCGATGGCACAAGAAACAAGTAGTGCTTTAGAAAATGCGATTGGAGCTGCTCGTACGCGTGATAAGAAACTTGTGAAGAAAGCTCTTGAAAACGAGAAAAATATCAATGCGTACGAAAAAGCAATTGTGAAGTATTTAGTTGAAATTTCTCAACAAAGTGTATCTGCAAAAGACCAACAAACAATCGATGAATTGTTTAGTACAGCTAACGACATCGAGCGTATCGGGGATCACGCAGAAAACATTGCAGACTTCGCAAAATCAATTATCGAACGCGAAATCTTCCTAGACGAAGATACAGCTCACGAATTAGATGGCTTGTACGCACTTGTTCAAAAAGGATTCGCATTATCAATTGACGCCTTATCAACTGGTGATCAAGATAAAGTTCAACAAGCGATCCAAATCGAACGTGATATTGATAAACTCAAGATTGAAGTTCGCGATAAATACATGAAACGTATGAACAAAGGTATTGCTTCTGCTGAATCAGGTATTTTCGTAATGGACTTATTAAGTAACTTAGAACGTATCAGCGACCACTTCAGAAATATTTCTGAAACGGTGGAACGCTTAAAACGTCCAGTTATTGTAACTGAATAATAGGTTCTATAATTTCTAGGGTTGATGGAAATTTTCCACCAACCCTATTTTAGTG
>CAUPXN010000014.1:0-24105 GCA_963515505.1 uncultured Streptococcus sp. | reverse complement strand
AAAAGAAGTTGTTTCTAAAGAAGCATAATCATAAACGTTACAAAACCTTAGACAGCTGTCTAAGGTTTTTTCTTTTTTAGTAAGAAGAGTTGTATCAAAAATGATACGTATAATTTTTGATACATTTAAAAATATTATGAGTTTTAAGAAATCTATTGTAAACTAGTAGTGATGGAGGTGAGTCAATGTTATTCTTTGAGATTGTACTATGGTTAGTGTTTATTTTAAGTTTTGTCGGCTTCACAGTCGTTTTTGGGAATCGAATCTTCTATAATGAGACTCGCTTCATAACTATTCGTGAAATTATGACGCCAATGATGTTATTGGTTTTACATACGACCAGTGTGAATGTATATGGATATTCATGGTTTAGTTTTGCCACACTCGGGTTCGCTGTGATCGGGTTGGCGTTACTCTATTTTAAATTAAAGACTGGAAAATTGGTTTTAAGACCATTCATTCACCAATTATTTTCTATTTCATTTTTATACTTCGGATTACTCGTTATTCTTGTTCAGGTGGGTAGATTCTTTAAATAAACGCATTAAATCAATGATAGTAAGCTCTTTACGATTGAATCGTAAAGAGCTTTTTTGTGCTTCAAAAATACAAATTGGGGGAGAAAAAACTTTTTTTAACTTTTTTTGGTAAAAAAGTGGTGAAAAGTGGTGGGATGTGGTAAACTATGGTTACTAAAATTATTGGAATGGAGGAGTCTGCATGTTAATCGGTGAATATCAACATACTATTGATGCAAAAGGACGTATGATTGTGCCTGCTAAATTCCGTGAAGATTTAGGTTTCACCTTTATCGTGACACGCGGACTTGATGGCTGTTTATACGGTTATCCTCTCGAACAATGGGAGCTCATTCAACAGAAATTAAGAGACTTACCACAGTCGAAAAAAGATGCACGTGCCTTCACACGTTTTATGAACTCTGCTGCGATTGAAGTAGAATTCGACAAACAAGGTCGTGTGAATATCTCGCAAACATTACGTGAGTATGCGGGATTAGAAAAGAATTGTCGCGTTATCGGGAACAATGATCGTATTGAGATTTGGAACGAAGAACGTTGGCAAGAATATATTGCTGAAACTGAAGAGAATTTTGAAGAATTGGCCGAACATATGATTGATTTTGGCTTTTAGAAAGGGAAGGGACCATGTTTAAACATATCACTGTATTGCTACATGAAACGGTAGATGCATTATCCATTAAGCCAGACGAAATCTACGTAGACTGTACGCTTGGTGGTGCTGGACATAGTCAATACCTGCTTAGCCAACTAACAACAGGTCATCTCTATTGCTTTGACCAAGATATGCAAGCTATTAATCACGCGAAGGTTCGCCTTGCTAAAGAAGTCGAAGAAGGAAAAGTGACGTTTATTCACGCAAACTTCCGTCAATTGAAGAAAGAACTTGGAAAACTAGGTGTTTCTAAAGTAGACGGAATTCTATACGACTTAGGAGTATCTTCACCACAACTCGATCAGATTGAACGTGGTTTTAGTTACCATCAAAATGCAAAACTCGATATGCGTATGGACCAAAGTGCTCCATTAACGGCAGAAGAGATTGTAAATGAATGGAGCTATGACGAATTAGTTCGTATCTTCTATCGATATGGGGAAGAAAAGTTCTCGAAACAAATCGCTCGAAATATTGAGCGTATCCGCGCTCAACACCGTATTGAAACAACAGGTGAATTAGTGGATATCATTCGAGATAGTATTCCAGCTGCTGCAAGACGAAAAGGGGGACATCCTGCTAAAAGAATTTTCCAAGCGATTCGTATCGCGGTAAATGATGAATTAGCAGCGATTGAAGATTCGCTTGAGCAAGCATTTGAAGTTGTTGGCGTGGGAGGCCGAATCAGTGTGATTTCATTCCATTCTTTGGAAGACCGCATTGTCAAAACAATGTTCAAACAGCAAAGCACAGTAGAAAAGGCACCAAAGAACTTGCCGATTCTACCAACGGAGGAAGAAAAAGCTCCGTTCCAATTGGTGAATAAAAAGCCAATTTTACCAAGCATTGAAGAAATTACAGAAAACTCTCGTTCACAAAGTGCGAAATTGAGAGTCATCGAAAGAGTAAAATAAAAGGATAATTTAGAAAGAAGGGAATTCTAGTGGCATTAGCAGAAAAATATGTAGATACAATGAATGTTGCGGTACCTACGCAAAAGCCTCTAGTTCGTGGAGACCGCGAAGTAACATCAATTCCGCAAGAAAGACAAAAAGCAGATTTACTTCGACTTTTAGCAGTTTCTGGTTTTGTTATTGCAGCTTTAGCGGTTATCACAATTGTAGCGAGCATGATCGTGGCTAACAAAAATAGACAATTACAAGATATCGAATCACAAACAACATTAATTCAACGTGAAAACAATACATTGCTTCAGGCAACACAAGAATTGTCTCAGTACGACCGAGTTAATCGTATCGCTAACGAACAAGGCTTGAAGATGAACGAAGAAAATGTTAGGAATGTTGGACGATGAGAAATACGAAAAACAATAACATTGCGGGAAATAGGCATCAAGCGAGCCGGATTTTAGTAGGACTCGCAGGTGTTTTATTTCTCATTTTTTCTGTACAGTTCTTTCAAATCATGGTTGTAGGGAATATCCATGGTGTGGATTTACGTGCAGAAATCAATGATAAAATCCATCAAAAACGCACGCTTGCTGCAAAACGCGGTACTATTTACGACGCTAGTGGGAGCCCAATTGCGGTAGATGCGACGAATTATTCTTTATATGCCGTCTTAACTTCGGAGTGGAGTAAGGATTCAGATAACCCTGATTATGTAACAGACGTTAATAAGACTGCAGAAGCTCTTTCAAAACACATTTCTTTATCTAAAGAAGAAATTGTAAAATTGTTAAGTCAAAAAGATGTCTCTCAAGTAGAGTTTGGAAGCGCCGGTAAGAATTTGTCGGTTCAAGATAAGGAAGCGATTGAAGCTGAAAAACTTCCTGGAGTTAAGTTCTCAGAAAGTCCAGCTCGTTACTACCCTAATGGAATCTTTGCTTCTCATTTAATCGGGTATACAGATACTGTTGAAGAAACAGTCGATAACAAAACAGTTACTACTCTAGTAGGGAAGACTGGGCTTGAAGGTCTTTATAATGAACAATTAACGGGGACTGCGGGCGAAGTCGAATATTCTGTAGATGGAAATGGATATGTGATTACCGATACAGAAAAAGTTACAAAACAACCTAAAGACGGGATGAACCTTACCTTAACGATTGATAAACGATTGCAAACTTATTTGGAATCACTTGTTAGCCAAGCCGATAAAAACTATCAACCGGTACAAATGACGGCAATGCTTGTTGATCCTAAAACGGGAAACATTATTGCGGCAACACAACGTCCAACATATAACTCAACAACAAAAGAGGGTATTAATGTTCAATGGAACAATTTATTGATGGACCAAGCTTTTGAGCCTGGTTCAACAATGAAAGTGTTGGCACTCGCTGCAGCGATTAATGAAGGGGTCTTTGATCCAAATGAAAAATACAAATCAGGAAGTGTAAAAATTTATACCGATTTAGTTCGAGACTATAATAAAGTAGGTTGGGGAACCATTACATACTTAGAAGGGTTAGCCCATTCAAGTAACGTTGCTTTCGTTCACATCATCCAAAAAATTGGTGTCGAAAAGTGGAAGCAATATTTAGAAGCGTTTGGCTTTGGGAAATCAACGAACTCAGGTTTTGCAAATGAAGTTTCAGGGTCAAACCCATTCAACTCTTACTTACAACAATTATCAACCGGTTTTGGACAAGGGATTACGGTCACACCTTATCAAATGATGCAAGCTTTCACTGCCATTGCCAATGGTGGTCAAATGCAGAAGTTACGTTTGGTTGACCATTTAACAGATCCTGATACTGGAAAAGAAACCCCAAATCCAACAACAGCTTTAGGAAAAGTCATTAGTCCAGAAACTGCGAAGAAAACTCTTCAGTTTTTATATGAAGCAACTCGTATGAAAAACGGAATAGCCTATGATTTTAATATTGATGGAGAAAAAGTCGCAGCTAAAACAGGGACGGCTGAATTCATCAATCCGGAAACAGGTAAATACTACTCAAACGGAAATAACTATATTTTCTCTGTTGTAGGGTTTGCACCATATGATGATCCAAAATATATCCTATATATCACAGTGAAACAACCACGAGTAGCTGTAACAGGAAACCAAATTATTAAAGAAATTTTCAATCCATTAATGAAGAGAAGCCTAGAATACTCTAGACTCTCAGAGTAAAAGAAGGAGGAAGAACATGTTTGCGAAAGAACTAGCGGACTTGTTAGTCATTAAAGAAGTGGAAGGCTCGCTTGAGGGCGTCACTGTAGAAAAATTAGCACAAGATTCGCGCAAAGTTGTGCCCAATACTATGTTTTTCTGTATCGAAGGTGTAACGGTAGATGGGCATCAATTTGCAGGAAAAGCAAAAGAGCTAGGAGCAAGTGTGTTCGTGGCTTCGAAATCTATCAAAGAACAAGTGGGAGATTCACCTGTGATTTATGTCAAAGACGTGACACGTGTGATGACACTCTTTGCGAACCATTTTTACGGGTATCCATCTGAATCATTAAATATGATTGGAGTTACAGGAACGAATGGGAAAACGACTGTAACGCATATGGTGGACTATTTATTAGAAGAATTAGGAAAACCAACCGCACTGATTGGAACGATGTATCGTAAAATTGGTGAGGAACGTATCGAAACAAGAAATACAACGCCAGAAATCTTAACCGTGCATGAAACATTGCAAAAGGTGAAAGAAATCGGTGGCGACACATGTATTATGGAAGTTTCTTCTCACGCCCTTCAATTAGGTCGTGTGTGGGGAATTGACTATAATGTAGCGGTATTTACAAACTTGACGCATGAGCATTTAGATTTGCATAAAACAATGGAAAACTATGCACATGCTAAAAGCTTATTATTCTCACAATTAGGAAACCATTCTAAAAATGGAAAACCTCGTGTTGCAATTCTTAACATTGATGAAGAGCACTATGAACAATTCGCATACTCAACTCCTTGCGAAGTGATTTCATATGGATTTAGCGAAAAAGCGGATATCCGTGCAACGGACGTTCAAACAAACGGAGCGACGACTTCATTTACAGTAACAATGAATGGACAAGAGCTTCCAGTAACAATTCCGATGATTGGACTCTTTAATGTCTATAATGTTTTGGCTGCTTTTGCAGTAGTGGTCGTGAATGGAATTTCACTTGAACGTGCTGTGAGCCGAATGGAACGATTCCCTGGTGTGGGTGGCCGTATGCAGTTGATTCAACAAGGACAACCATTCCAAGTGATTATCGACTTTGCACATACACCTGATGGATTACAAAATGTGCTTGAAACACTTGAAAAAGTGAAACTAAATCGAGTGATTACAATCATGGGTCATAGCGGTGGTAACCGTGATTCAAGTATGCGCCCTGAGCTTGGAGAAATTGCGTTTGATAAATCCGATTATGTGATTTTAACAGCGGATAATCCAAGACATGAACCGCTTGAAAAGATTTATGCAGAGATTTTATCAGGAAGAAAAGATGAACAAACTGCTTATGAATGCATCGATAATCGAGAAAGTGCAGTAAAACGTGCGCTTGAAATCGCGCAAGAAGGGGATATTTTACTATTTGCTGGTAAAGGTGTTGAGCCATACCAAGTGATTGGTGACGAGTATATTCCTTATAATGAAGTAGAAACCGTTATTGCAAGTTTAGAAGCATTAGGATTTAAAAATCACGAGTAGAAGAAGGAGAAGATTATGATTGAAGTCATTTTATCAGTCGGCTTAGCGTTCCTTGCGACAGTCATTGCCGAACCACATTTCATTCAATATATGAAGATGAAACAATTAGGGCAAACTACATTAGATGAAGGTCCATCATGGCATAAAGCTAAAAGTGGAACTCCAACAATGGGAGGACTTGTATTCTTATGTATGATTAGTATTTCTAGTTTAATTGTAGGAGCTGTATTCGGACATTTCAATTTCGTCTTATTAAGTGGCGTTATTGGTTTTGCCTTCTTTGGGGCAATCGGGTTCTTAGACGACTTTATTAAAGTGTTTAAAAAACAAAATGAAGGGCTAAAGAGTCACGAAAAATTTGGATTACAATTGATTGGAGCAGCTATCTTCGTAGTGCTTTTCCTTCTAAGCGGGAATGCACCATTAATCTACCTTCCAATCTTTGGTGAAGTAAACAGTATTATTTTATTTGCGTTATTTACAATCATTTGGATTGCAGGTTTTTCTAACGCAGTGAATTTAACAGATGGGTTAGATGGGTTAGCAGCATCTACGAACATTATTGCATATGGAATTTATGGGATTATGGCATATAGAGCAGCGCAACATTCGATTGCAATTTTCTGTTTCTGCGTAGTCGGCGGGCTTCTTGGATTCTTAGTGTATAACTGGAAACCAGCCAAAGTCTTCATGGGAGACGTTGGTTCATTAGCTCTTGGTGCAGGACTTGCCATCATTTCGATTATGCTTCATAAAGAATGGACATTATTGCTTGTAGGAATCATCTTTGTTTTGGAAACACTTAGCGTTATTTTACAAGTAGGTTCATTTAAACTAACTGGCAAACGTATCTTTAAGATGAGTCCAATTCACCATCACTTCGAAATGAGTGGTTGGAAAGAAGTGAAGATTGTTTCTGTATTTAGTGCAATCGGACTTCTTGCAGGGTTAATCGTTGCATTTGTCTTTTAAGAGAATTAACATATTTTATTAGGAGAGCTGGTCATTTTTGCCCAGCCTTTCTCCATATACATATTAAAAAAGAAAAATTGGAGGAATCATTGTGCGGAATACACATGCATTTGAAAATAAAAAAGTACTAGTCATTGGACTTGCAAAGAGTGGAGTGAGTGTAGCAAAACTATTACATCAGTTACATGCCGATGTGACAGTCAACGATAGAACACCACTTGAGGAAAGTGTAGACGCACAAGGATTGGTATCCGAAGGGATTAAAGTAGTCTCAGGAGGACATCCATTAGAACTACTCGATGAGCCCGTTGATTTCGTTGTGAAAAACCCAGGGATTCCATATTCAAATCCATTAGTAGCAAAAGCAGTTGAAAAAGGCTTGCCTGTATATACTGAAATTGAAATTGCACAACGTGTGATGGAAGGAACCGTACTTGGAATCACAGGTTCAAATGGGAAAACGACTACTACAACATTAACAAATCTAATGCTGAAAGAATCATTCCCTGAAAGAAGAACTTTTGCATGCGGAAATATTGGTGTTCCTTTATCACTACTTGCTGGTGATTCAAAAGAATCAGATATTTATGTCACTGAATTATCGAGTTTCCAATTGATGGGAATTGAAGAGTTTCGTCCGAAAGTAGCGTGTATCGTGAATATCTTTAGCGCTCATTTAGATTATCATGGAACGCGTGAAGAGTATGTAAAAGCAAAATTACAAATTACTAAAAATCAAACAGAAGAGGATTTCCTCGTTTATAATGCGGATTTCCCAGAGTTATATGAGTTTATTAAAGGTCATACAAAAGCGACATTAGTACCTTTCAGCCGCAAAGCAGTTTTAGAACACGGCGCTTATGCGGATGAAACTACGATTTACTTTAATGGTGAAGCGGTTATGCCGCTTGAAGCCATTCAAGTACCTGGCGTTCAAAACGTGGAAAACGTGTTGGCAGCTGTTGCCATTAGTAAATTACAAGGTGCAACAAATGAAGGAATCGAAAAAGCGGTTCGTTCATTCCATGGCGTAAAACACCGTACACAATATGTGAAAACCATTGAAGGTCGTAAATTCTACAATGATTCAAAAGCAACGAATATTATTGCGACACAAACAGCATTACGTAGTTTTACAAATCAATCGGTTGTATTGATTGCTGGTGGACTTGACCGTGGAAATGGTTTTGAAGAATTAGAACCATCACTTGGAAATGTCCGTGAAATGGTCGTTTATGGAGAAACAAAAGAGAAGTTAAAATCTACTGCTGAAAAACTATCTATTCCAGTAACTGTAGTAGACACATTAGAAGAGGCAGTACCAAAAGCGTATGCAGTTAGTTGTGAAGGAGAAATTGTATTACTTTCACCAGCGTGCGCAAGTTGGGATCAATTTGCTAACTTTGAAGTGCGTGGCGATTGCTTTATTGAAGCAGTAGAAAAACTGTAATTTATAGGAGAAAAAAGATGAGAGTATTAGTTTCAGGAGGAGGAACGGGTGGTCATATTTATCCAGCTCTTTCCTTAATGAATTATTTGAAAGAGAAAGATCCCTCAACAGAATTTCTATATGTGGGGACTGAACGTGGGCTTGAGAGCACCATCGTTCCGAAAGCGGGATATGATTTTAGAACGATTAAGATTCAAGGAATCGTTCGTTCATTGTCGCTAGAAAACTTTAAAACATTATGGTATTTCTGTACAAGCTATTTTAAAGCAAAAGAAATCGTGAAAGAGTTCAAGCCGGATATCGTGATCGGTACTGGGGGATATGTATGCGCGCCAGTATTATACGCGGCAGCAAACATGGGGATTCCAACGATTATTCATGAGCAAAACAGTTTAGCAGGAATTACGAATAAATTCCTAGCGCGCAAGGTTTCTAAAATTGCGATTTGCTTTGATGCAGTTCGTAAAGACTTTAAGAAATACGAAGATAAAGTGGTCATGACAGGAAATCCTCGTGGACAAGAATTAGCCAATGCGGTAAAAGATGATTCTTATTTAGCTTCAATTGGCATTCAAAAAGAAAAACCAATTGTATTGATTTTCGGTGGAAGCCGTGGATCGCTTCGTATGAACGAATCATTTATCGAGTCTATCGAAGAATTCGAGAAAAAAGATTATCAAGTAGTCATGGTCACTGGACAAGTGCATTATGACAAAATCAACAATCTCATTACAAGTTTGAAAAAACCATTGCAAAATATCACAGTTTTACCATATATTAATAACATGGTGCAAATGTTCCAAAACACAGACCTAGTTGTCTGCAGAAGTGGAGCAACAACATTGATTGAATTAACAGCACTTGGCTTACCAAGTATTTTAATTCCAAGTCCATACGTAACTGAAAACCACCAAGAAGCAAATGCGATGTCATTAGTAGAAAAAGATGCCGCAACGATGATTTTAGAAAAAGACCTAAACGGTGAAAGTTTAGTCGCAGAAATCGATCGTATTATGAATGATGAAGCTAAACGTAAAGAAATGGCTGAAAATTCAAAAGCTTTGGGAATTACAGATGCGTCAAGTCGACTTGAAACAATTATTCATTCTCTAGTGAAATAAGGATTAAGGAGGAGAATATGTTTAATCGAAAGAAACCACAACAAACTCCTCCACGTGAACTAACACCTTGGGAGTTAGCGCAACAAAATTCTCCAAGAGTGGAGCAGCCTGTTCCTGAAGAGCCTGTACAAAAGGTGAAAAAGAAGAAGGAACCTAAATCTAAAAAGACGAAACCAAAGTCACAAGGGATTACGAACGCAACGCTCTTAAAAGGAATTTTTATTGTTTGTGCGGGATGGAGTATTTACTTTATTTCACCACTTTCGAAAGTGTCTGATATTGAAGTAGTCGGATTGAATCAAGTTCCAGTGGAATTGGTCCAAGAAAACGACGGTATTAACAAAGGGCAAAGCATTTGGACGATTTTAGCGAATCGTTATCGTACCGCTAACTTGTTAAAAAATGCTAGTCCAAAGATTAAAAATGCTTCCGTTCAATTAGTGGCATGGAATAAAATGCGTTTGAATATTGAAGAAAATCCAGCGGTAGGGTATTACCAAAGTGATGATAAACACTATGAGCTTTTAGCAGACGGTCAAATCATTGAAGTGGAGGCCGATGCAACGCCGAAGGATTATCCATTATTGTATATGTTTACAGATGACACGCAATATCAAGCACTCGCGAAGCAACTGGAGAAGGTTCCAGCAAGTGTGATTCGTGAAATCGTAGAGATTCAATATCCAAACGACACAAAAAATCACCAAAAGATTTATCTAAAGATGAAAGATGGCAATCGCGTCATCGGAAATCTGAAAGATATTGGAGATAAATTAGGGTATTATCCGTCAATTACGAAGCAATTGAATGGGAAAAAAGGGACTGTGGATATGGAAGTGGGAATCTATTTCACACCAGATACGACAGTTCAATAAAAAAGTCTTAAAACTCGCTCATATGTTTTTTTAAGTGAAGAAAATTATGTTAAAATATAGGGAGTATCACTTATAAATTAACTTTAAAAAATGAAATAGAAATGAATCGTATAGGAGGTTTCAATAAACGTGAAAAATCAGGGAATTTATGTGAGTTTAGATATTGGAACCACTTCAATAAAGGTTGTAGTAGCTGAGTATGTCAGAGGGCAATTAAATATTATTGGAGTCGGCAATGAAAAATCAGAAGGATTAAGCCGTGGAGTCATCGTTGATATTGACGAAACAGTTGAATCTATTCGTAAAGCAGTTCGTCAAGCAGAACAAAAATCAAACATCCAAATTAAAGATGTTATCGTTGGGATTCCAAGTAATCAAATCTCAATTGAACCTTGTCACGGTATGATTGCCGTATCAAGTGAAAATAGAGAAATTACAGATGTGGATGTATATAATGTGATTTCAGCAGCAAAAGTTCGTTCAGTAGCACCTGAACGTGAAATCATCTCTGTGATTCCAGAAGAATTTATCGTAGATGGATTTGATGGAATTAAAGACCCACGCGGAATGATTGGTGTTCGTCTTGAATTGTTTGCGAGCATGATTACCGGTCCTAAGACGATTGTACATAACATTAAACGTTGTATTGACAAAGCGGGCTTAAATATCGAAGAAATGGTGATTCAACCATTAGCGATTAGCCAAGTAGCATTAACACCAGGAGAAAGAGAATTTGGTACAGTCCTTATCGATATGGGTGGCGGACAAACAAGTGCGTCAGTAATGCACGATAACCAATTGAAATTCTCATTCGTGGATCAAGAAGGTGGAGATTTCGTATCAAAAGATATCTCAATCATCTTGAATGCAAGCTTTGAAAATGCAGAACGCATTAAACGTGAATACGGATATGCAATTTCATCAGAAACTAGTGCTGATGAATTCTTCCCAGTAGAAACAATTGGTAAGAAGGACCCAGTTAAAGTAGATGAACATTACTTATCAGAAATCATCGAAGCACGTGTGGTTCAAACATTTGAAACTGTTAAACGTGCATTAGACCAAGTGGAAGCTTTAAAACTTCCAGGAGGAATCGTGTTAACAGGTGGAGCTTCTTCATTAGCAGGAGTTCAAGAGTTAGCACAAGAAATCTTCGGAGTTCAAGTGAAAACTTATATTCCAGAACAAATGGGCATGAGAAATCCTATTTACGCAACAAGTATGGGATTAATCAAATATGCTGCAAGCTTAGATGATGTTCACCGTATTGCTCAAAAGGGCAAACCGGTAACGGAACTACGCCCAGTACAAAGCACACCTCAAAGTGCTCCTGTACAAGTACAACAAACGGCTCCTGTTCAACAACCACAAGAGTATGAACAAGAACCAACTGGTGAAGAACAAGGGTTTGGAGCGAAAGTGAAGAACTTCTTTAAAATGTTTATTGACGAAAATTAAGATGAGAACCAAGGAGGAAATATAATGGATTTCGAATTCGATACAAATTTAGATGGCGCAGTCATTAAAGTCATTGGTGTTGGTGGTGCTGGTAACAACGCTGTTAACCGTATGATTTCAGAAGGAGTACAAGGTGTAGAGTTCATCGTAGCTAACACAGATACTCAAGCATTAAGAAACTCAGAAGCAGAAACTAAAATTCAATTAGGACCAAAACTTACAAAAGGTTTAGGTGCAGGTTCATTACCTGAAATCGGTCTTAAAGCCGCTGAAGAAAGTGAAGAACAAATTCGCGAAGCTTTAGTTGGAGCAGACTTAATCTTCGTTACTGCTGGTATGGGTGGCGGTACTGGTACAGGTGCTGCACCAGTTGTTGCTCGTATTGCGAAAGAATTAGGCGCATTAACAGTGGGTGTTGTTACACGTCCATTTAGCTTCGAAGGACCAAAACGTGGTCGCTACGCTGCAGAAGGTGTTGCACAATTAAAAGCAAACGTAGATACATTAGTAACAATTTCAAACAACCGTTTATTAGAAATCGTTGATAAAAAGACTCCTATGTTAGAAGCTTTCCGTGAAGCAGATAACGTATTACGTCAAGGGGTTCAAGGGATCTCTGACTTAATCACTGCACCAGGTTACGTAAACTTGGACTTCGCTGACGTGAAGACAGTGATGAAAGATCAAGGTTCAGCATTAATGGGTATTGGTGTTGCAAGTGGTGAAAACCGTACTGCAGAAGCTACGAAGAAAGCTATTTCTTCTCCATTATTAGAAGTATCTATCGATGGAGCAGAACAAATCCTATTAAACATCACTGGTGGATCTGACTTAACATTATTCGAAGCACAAGATGCTTCTGATATCGTTGCAGCAGCTTCAACAAGTGAAGTAAACATTATCTTCGGTACTTCAATCAACGAAAACTTAGGCGATGAAGTGATCGTTACTGTTATCGCTACAGGTATCGATGAGGAGCGTAAGCACGAAAAAAAGTCAGCAACGCGCGCTAGTCGTTCACCATTCGCGAATAGCACAGCAACTCGTAAAGATTTAGGAAATAACCCTCAAACTTTCCAAGAAAAACAAGTTCCTTCAAAACCACAACCAGTGGAAGAAAAGAAACCTGAGAAAGATTTATTTGGAGACTGGGATATCCGTCGCGAAACAACTGTACGTGAAACTACTTCTTCAACTGAAGCAGATTCACCATTCGCACAAAGTAACTTTGTAGAAGCTCCAGTTGAGCCAAAACAAACTGAAAATGATGGATTAGATACTCCGCCATTCTTCAGAAAAAGAAACAGAAATTAATGAGTATCATTAAACAGAATGTAAGTCGTATTATGAACTTGGTTGCATCTTCTTGTAACCAAGTTCATAGACTATCTACGGAAGTTTGTCCGATTGTTGTAACGAAAAATCGTACCGCTCGCGAAGTTCAAGAAATGTACGATTTAGGATTTCGACATTTTGCGGAGAATCGTGTCGAAAAACTATTAGAACGACAAGAACAATTTCCGCAAGAGGACATTATCTGGCATTTAATTGGGCCACTCCAAAAACGAAAAGTGAAGCAAGTCATAAATCGTATCGATTTATTTCATGCGATTGACCGTCTTTCGATTATGGATGAGATTGAGAAACGTCTCGAGCACCCATTAGATTGTATGCTAGAAATTAATGTCTCTGGGGAAGAATCGAAGCATGGATTCACACCCGAAGAGGCACTGGATGCTTATAGAGCAAGCAAACAATATGAGAAGATTCGTATTGTTGGTTTGATGACGATGGCACCATTTGACGCAAGCGATGAAGAAATTCGCTTCTTTTTTTCGCGTTTAGCACAAATTGCTAAAACAATCGAGAAGGAAGAAGGGTTAGAAGCTCCGTTTTATCTTAGTATGGGGATGAGCGGAGACTTTGAAGCAGCGATTGAATGTGGTGCGACGCATATTCGAATTGGTACAAGCTGGTTTGAAAGGGAGGAAGACTAATGGGATTCATGAATAGTTTAAAAAACTTCTTAAGTCCAGAAGGTGACTACTACGAAGAAGATGATCAAATGGATTACTATGAAGAGCCTGTAGCACAAACAGCTCCAGAAACACGTTCAAGAAATACTTCAAATGTAGTTCCGTTCCAAAGTCCGGGAGTAAAGAAAACATCTAAGATTTATGTGATGGAACCAAGCGTGTATTCTGAAGCAGAACGCATTGCAGATGCACTTTTAAAAGGTGAAGCAGTGCTTATTAACTTTAAACGTATGGAACCAAAAGATGCAAAGCGTGTCATTGATTTTGTGGTCGGTGTGGCGTATGCTATTAATGGAGACGTACAAAAGGTGAGAGATGAAATCTTCATCTGTTCTCCTGCAAATTTCCAAGTACAAGGAAATTTTGATGACGAGATGGTTGAAACCTTCCGTCACACTGAATTTTAGAGGAGTGTAACTTAGTGGGTTTAGAAATTATTAGAGTGATAACAGCAGTAGCAGGGGTTTATCAATTTATGCTAATCCTTTATGGATTAAATATTTATTGGCATCTATATCTTCCAATGTTCTTGGCGGACTTATTAGATGCTTGTTGCCGTCCGTATGTGTCATTATTTAAAGATGTACGATTTGGAAAATATAGTTTAGCATTAGTAACGTCTATTTTAACGATTTACGTTGCTGTAGGAGTTCTATTATTTATTGTCGCAAAAATTTTTGGGGTATAAAAAATGGGAAATGGTGTAGAACAACACTTTAGAAAAGAGGAATTGTCTTTTCTTAAACAAGTGGAAGAATGGGTAGAAGAAGTACGTTTGCAATATGCGCCAGTATTAACGAATTATTTGGATCCACGCCAACAGTTTATTGTGGAGGCGATTGTAGGTCAATATGACGATGTTCGTTATTATTTTGATGGCGGGTATATTGATGCTGAACGGAAACGTTGTATGATTTGTCCGGAATATTATGAGCCAACTTCAGAGGATTTCGAAAATGCTCTATTTCATATTCAATATCCGAAGAAATTTGCGACACTTGGGCATGGTAAGATTTTAGGTTCACTGATGAGCCTTGGGTTTGATCGTAGCTTGATTGGCGATATTATTTCAAACGGAGAAGACTGGCAATTATTCTGCGCTCAAAATATGAAGGAATATATCAGACAACAGCTAGAAAAGATTGGGAAAGTGGCTGTCCGACTTGAAGAAGTCGACTATACGAAATTGATTGTACCGGTGGATCATTGGACTGCGGTACAAACAGTCGTTAGTTCGCTTCGACTCGATACGGTGATTGCTTCTGTATTTAATGTGTCAAGACAGCGTTCAAAAGAAATGATTGAAAGTGGTAAAGTAAAGGTGAACTGGACTGAAGAGAACAGACCTGACTTTATGCTGGAAATTTTAGATATTGTATCTATTCGTGGATACGGTCGCCTTCAAATTCAAAAGATTGAAGGGCGTACAAAGAAAGATAAGATTAAAGTAGAACTAGGATTACTAGAAAAGAATAAAAAATAAAGGGGATTTTTCAATGGCTATTACACCAAACGATATTCATAATAAAGATTTTTCAACAAAATTCAAAGGCTTCGATCCTGAAGAAGTAAATGACTTCTTGGAAGAAGTGAAGAAAGAATTAGAAACGTTAATTCGTGATAACAAAGATTTAGAAAAACGCGTAAAATTCAACGAAGAAAAAGTAGAATACTTTAATTCAATTCAAGAAACATTGAATAAATCAATCCTTGTTGCCCAAGAAGCAGCAGATCGTCTTCGCGAAAACGCACGTAAAGACGCTGAAATCATCGTGTTTGAAGCTGAAAAAGCAGCACAAGCAATGTTGAGAGAAGCAGCTGAAAAAGCAACAGAAATTAACCGTGAAACAGATTTAATTAAGAAAGAAACACGTATTTTCCGTCAACGTCTTCAAATCTTAACACAAACACAATTAGACATGATTAAAAACGAAGAGTGGGATATCGTATTAAATACACCAACTCACATCGAAGTGACACCACCATCACTTGATGCTATTATCAAAGATCGTGTAAAAAAATCTGAAAACGAAGAATCAAAAGAACAATAATCATGAAGGGGACAATTGTCTCCTTTTTTGATAGGAAGAGGAATGATTATGGACTTTACAGTCACTGAAGCAGCAAAAAATAAGTTAGATGCAATGCTAAAAGAGCGCGGCTTAACAGATGTGTTCTTTGTCATGGATTATGTTGATGGGGATAGTCCTTTTTATGAGGGGATGGTAGGATGCCATTGCCAAGTGTACGATAAATATCATTTAGTGGTATTAAAGAAAGGGCAAAAAGAGATTCTTCCTCCAAAGTATGACCAAATTTTTGAGACGAATATTGGGGAAATGGCTTTTACGAGCCACTATACGATGATGTTTGATCAACATAATGTCATTGATTATAGCGTGGATAAATACGGCTTCTACTTAAAGAGTGAAGCAGGAATTTTATCGATGCAACTGAATATCGATTTTGTTGGCTAGAGAAGAGCTTTTCTTCTCTAGTCTTTTTTTTATGTTCTTAAACATTTCTTTACCACTAAAAACTTGCAGTTGGTGACGGAACAAAGTATACTAATGTTGTTCACAAAAATACGAGAGGTAAATAACATGAACAAAACAAATCTCGATTTACTAAAACTTATTAAACAACAAGATATTCAAAATCAAAGAGAATTAGCAGAGCTTTCAGGCTATTCGCTTGGTCTCGTGAATCGTGAATTAAAACGACTACGAGAACTTGAACTTGTGGATGCTAAATTTAATCTAACAAGTAAAGCGAAGACGCTCTTTAAGAAAAATAAACCAAAGAATGCTGTTATTTTGGCTGCAGGATTTGGAATGCGTATGGTTCCAATCAATACCGAAACACCAAAAGGGCTTCTTGAAGTGAAGAAAGAGCCGCTGATTGAACGCTTGATTAAGCAACTACAAGCAGTAGGGATTACGGACATTACCGTAGTCGTTGGCTTTATGAAAGAGCAATACGAGTACTTGATGGATAACTATCAAGTGAAACTCGCTGTGAATAGAGACTATGCGACAAAAAATAATTTCTATTCATTACAATGCGTTGCAGGAATTCTAGGCAATACGTATATCGTTCCTTGTGACTTATGGTGTAAGGAATCTCCATTTGATACAGATGAATTGTATTCATGGTATTTACTTGGCCAAGAAGAGGTGGAACAAAGCTTCTTTAGAGTAAATAAGAAACAAGAAATCATTACAAGTGATAAAAGAGGAAAAGGAAATCGTCCATACGGTATCTGTTATTTAACAGAAAAAGACGCTAAGGCAGTGGCCAAACAATTAAACGCTGCGGCTGCAGAAGAAAGACATGAGAAGTCGTTCTGGGAAGTAACACTTGAAGACGAGAATAGAAAATATACGGTCTACCCAAAACTAATGGATGATTCAACCATCTTTGAAATCAACACGTATGAACAACTTCGTGAACTCGATAAATCATCCTCGCACTTAGAAACGGATGCCTTGCAACAAATCTCGAAGGCTCTAGGAGTAACGCGCGACGAAATCGTCAATATCGAAGTGTTGAAAAAAGGAATGACGAATCGTAGCTTCCTATTTACTTGTAAGGGTCAAAAATACATTATGCGTATTCCAGGAGAGGGAACAGACCATCTCATCAATCGTAAGGAAGAAGCAGATGTATACCATGTCCTAGAAGGAAAGCAAATTTGCGATGATGTCGTGTATATGAATCCAGACAATGGATACAAGATTACAGCCTATTTAGACGGAGCGCGTTCATGCGATAGCACGAATAAAGAAGACTTACAGCGCTGTATGGCGAAATTACGCGAGTTCCATCAGTCAAAATTAAAAGTGAAGCATACTTTCGATCCATTTAAGCAAATTGAGTTTTATCAAAGCTTATGGAATGGTCAATCTTCTTATTATAAAGACCATGCTGAAATGCAGAAGAAGATTCTTGGACTTAAGAGCTTTGTTGAAAAATATAAAGCAGAGCCCGTATTGAGTCATATCGATTCTGTCTATGACAACTTCCTATTTACAAAAGAAGGAGATATTCGTCTGATTGACTGGGAATATGCTGGAATGCAAGACCCGCATATTGATATTGCGATGTTTTGTATTTATGCAGGATATGACTGCAAGCAGGCAGATGCACTCATTGACCTTTATTTCGAAGGAAAATGCGAGAAGATGACACGCTTAAAAATTTATGCGTATATGGCGATTAGCGGAATGCTGTGGAGTAACTGGTGCGAGTACAAACGTACCCTTGGTGTTGACTTTGGTGAGTACTCATTAATGCAATACCGTTATGCCAAAGATTTCTACCGCATTGTGCAAGAAGAATTAGCAAAAGAGGAAAAATAATGACAAATACAGTAAAACGAGCGATTATTATGGCTGCGGGTAAAGGGACAAGAATGCGTCCCATTACGAACATCATTCCAAAACCGCTTGTAAAAGTAAATGGAAAGCGAATGATTGACACCGTCATTGGTGCGCTTCATGAACAAGGAATCCATGAAATTTATGTCGTAGTAGGGTATTTAAAAGAGAAGTTTGCTGAACTTAAAACAGACTATCCAGAAATTAACATTGTTGAAAATCCATATTTCGATGTTGCAAACAATATTTCATCACTGTATGTAGTTCGTGATCATTTAGAAGAAGTGATTATTTTAGATGGCGACCAATTAATCTACAATAGTGAAGTTCTACATCCAGAGTTTACACATTCAGGATATGCGTGTATTCCAGTAGAAAATGGCACTGACGAATGGTTGATGCAAGTGGACGACAATGGCGTTGTTACGAGCTGTAGCCGTACTGGAGGACAGAAGGGATGGCAATTATTTAGCATTTCTCGTTGGACGAAAGAAGACGGTCAGCAGTTAAAACGTCATCTTGAAATCGAATTTGAAGACAAGAAAAACCATGATATTTACTGGGATGATGTGGCAATGTTCTGTTACCCAGAAGAATATGAAATGGGTATTTACCCAATGCAAGAAGGGGATATCGTTGAAATCGATAGCCTTGAAGAATTAGTAGCAGTAGATGACTCTTACAAGAGTGTTCTAGAGGAGGCAAATCATGAATAATGAAGTAGAAAAGAAAAATCTTCGCGACGAGATTGACTGGGTCGCAACGCTTGTACCGCTATTTGGAGTAGTGGTGTTAGGAATTCTCTTTATGATATTTCCAGATGCCAGTTCAGCGGTTCTAGAAGGCGTTCGTAGTTTTCTAGGCGACCAATTCAGTATTTACTACGCAATGCTTGCGGTGGGTGTTTTCCTTTGTAGTGTGTATGTGGCTTTTTCAAAATACGGCAAAATCGTTCTTGGTGGCGAAGATAGTGAAGTCGAATATTCCAACTTTAAATGGGGTGTGATGATTTTTACGTCTACGATGGCAGCGGATATTGTGTTCTATGCGATGATCGAATGGGCATTATACGCACAAGAATCTTATCTTGGCGAACTCGGTAGCGTGCAAAAATGGGCGTCCACATTCCCATTATTCCACTGGGGACCAATCGCATGGAGCTTCTACATCATGCTTGCGGTGGCCTTTGGATTTATGTTGCATAATCGTAAAGTAGAGAAACAAAAATTCTCTGAAGCTTGTCGTCCACTTCTTGGAGACAAAGTTGACGGTTGGATGGGGAAAACCATCGACTTGATTGCCATCTTCGCGTTAATCGCGGGTACTGCTACAACATTCTCGCTAGCAACACCGCTTCTTTCAGCGGCGATGAGCCAAGTGTTTGGGATTCAAAATTCGAAGATTATCACAATTGTAGTATTATTATTAATCGCAGCCGTATATACAAGTACTGTAATGCTTGGAATGGACGCCGTTTCTAAACTAGCGGCCATCTGTACGTATTTATTCTTTGCCTTACTAGGATACTTCTTATTCTTCGGTGGAGAAACAGTGTATATCTTAGAAACAGGGTTTAGCGCAATTGGGAACCTTATCCAAAACTTTATCGGAATGTCTACGTGGCTTGATCCGCTTCGTGAAACAAGCTTCCCACAAAAATGGACAATCTATTATTGGTCTTATTGGATGGTTTGGTGTGTGGCTACACCGTTCTTTATCGGTAGTATTTCAAAAGGACGTACCGTTAAAAACACTGTTCTTGGTGGATACGCATGGGGGATTGCTGGGACATTTACGGCGTTTATCATCCTTGGAAACTATGGCTTAGCGCAACAGTTAAAACATGGCTTGGATATTACTGGTATTCTAAGTAATAACGCAGATTATGCGGCAGCTATTTTGAAAATTTTTGATACCATGCCTTTAGCTAACATTGGATTGTTATTACTAGCAGTTACGATGATTGCGTTCTATGCGACAACATTCGACGCTTTAACACTTGTAGTGTCTGCTTATTCGTACAAAGAATTAGAGCACACACATGGTAGTGATAAACGTGTCCGCATGTTCTGGTCACTCGTATTTATCTTATTCCCAATCGCATTGATTTTCTCAGAAAACTCAATGTATAACTTACAGTCCGTTGCGATTATCGCGGCACTTCCAATTGGGATTATTATTGTCATGATCATTGCAAGCTTCTTTAAGGATGCAAAAGACTATCTTAAAAATTAAGCTTTGAGATATTTTGAAAATAAAAATAACCTATTGTTTAAAGTCAGTGTGGCTTTAAGCAATAGGTTTTTGTTTTAGTGATGGTGATGACAATTACATTGACCTGGTAGGCAGTTACATGCAACAGAGGTTGGAGCAGTGGCTGATTTTTCCTTTAAGGCGTTCATTAAATCTTGAATGTCATCTTGGCTCAAAGTCGCTTTATCAATCAGTGTATGTAACAAATTTCCATTCTGTTTATGGCAAACTTGATCTAAAAGAACATCGGTCTCTTGGTCGAGTTGTGCTTTCTCAGAAATCGTTGCCGAGTAGTGGAATGGTTTCTTTCTGTCATCGATTTGAATATATCCTTTTTTGGTTAAACGGATAATGAGTGTTTTAATTGTTGAGTCACTCCATGAAAATGAGCGTTGCAATTGTTCGATAATATATCCGCTTGTGCTGTTTGGATTCGCCCATAGAACACGCATAATTTGACGCTCAGAAGGGCTCATTGGTTGAAATTCTGTCATAAATAGAACTCCTTTCTACAGATTTAGTCTACAGTCGTCAACTGTTTCTGTCAATCATTTTACTTGATTTTTCGCGTACACTAAATGTCGGGGGTAGGTAGCAAGAGTCACTATATTTTGTGTTTCGTAAAAAAAACAATACAAAATGTTGTTAAAATGTTGCAAAAAACTTCTAGGCTGGATATAATTAGTTTCGTGAGTTTCAAGTGAGCTAGAAATGCATTTTCGTGTATTTCGAATTCAGAAATGGAGTAACTGTGAAAGTCGTTTATTTATCGCTAACTGGAAAGACAAGACAATTCGTAAAAAAATTGGACTGGGATTTTATCGAGATTTCTAAGAAAAATTCTACAGTACAAATGGAAGAACCTTATATCGTCATTACACCAACCTATGGAGAACAAGTGGCGAATTTTTTTTATGAATTTATTGATTTTGGCGAGAATCGCGCGCTATTAAAAGGGGTTGCCGGTTCAGGGAATCGCAATTTCAATACGAGCTTTTGTTCCAATGCCAGAGCGTTAGCGGTTAAATATGAAATTCCATTGCTGCATTGCTTTGAAAATCAAGGTACAGATAAAGATGTACAAATACTAATAGAAAAGGTGAGAGAGATTGGATAGTCCAAAATTAATTAACAAGACTCAAGAAGTTACATACTTCGCATTAAACAATGAGTTAAACCGTCCAGTTGATGGGAAAATTCCATTGCATAAAGATCGTGAAGCGGTTCGTGCGTTCTTCTTAGAACACGTTAACCCAAATACAGTTTTCTTCTATACATTAGATGAAAAACTCGATTACTTAATCGAACACGATTATTTAGAAGCAGAATTTTTAGGGAAATACAACCGTAAATTCGTTAAGAAATTAATGAAAGAAACGTACAAGAAAAAATTCCGTTTCCGTTCATTCATGTCTGCATTTAAGTTCTATAAACAATATGCAATGAAGACAAACGATGGTCAACGTTACTTAGAACGTTTTGAAGATCGTATTGTATTTAACGCTCTTTTCTTAGCTGATGGCGATGAGCAATTAGCACATGATTTAGCAGAAGAAATGATTACACAACGCTATCAACCAGCAACACCAACATTCTTGAATGCCGGAAGAAAACGTCGTGGGGAACTTGTTTCATGTTTCTTAATTCAAACAACAGACGACATGAATAGTATCGGTCGTACAATCAACTCAGCTCTTCAATTATCAAGAATTGGGGGAGGAGTAGGGGTTAGCTTGTCAAACGTTCGTGCAGCAGGTGACCCAATCAAGAAAATTGAGAATGCATCAAGTGGTGTCGTTCCAATTATGAAATTATTAGAAGATAGTTTCAGCTACTCAAACCAATTAGGTCAACGTAACGGTGCCGGTGCGGTTTACTTAAATGTATTCCACCCAGATATCGTATCGTTCTTATCTACGAAAAAAGAAAACGCGGATGAAAAAGTGCGTGTGAAGACATTATCACTTGGGTTAGTTGTTCCAGATAAATTCTATGAATTAATCAAAAACGACGATATTATGTACTTATTCAGCCCATACGATGTGGAACGTATTTACGGTGTGCCATTCTCATATGTGGATATCACTAAAGAATATGACAACATGGTAAACAACCCTGAAATCCGCAAATCTAAATTACGTGCGCGTGACTTAGAAAATGAAATTAGTAAATTACAACAAGAATCTGGATATCCATATGTGGTGAACATCGATACAGCAAACCGTGTAAACCCAATCGATGGAAAGATTATCATGAGTAATTTATGTTCTGAAATCCTACAAGTTCAAGAACCTTCAGTAATCAACAATGCTCAAGAATATGAACACTTAGGAACAGATATTAGCTGTAACTTAGGTTCTACAAACATCGTGAACTTAATGAAATCTCCTGACTTCGAACGTTCTGTAGATGTAGCGGTTCGTGCGTTAACATTCGTAACAGACCACTCAAGTATCGATGCTGTACCAACTGTTAAAAACGGAAACAGCAAAGCACATACAATCGGTCTTGGAGCGATGGGATTACACACATTCTTTGCATTAAATCAAATGGAATACGGCTCACCTGAGTCTATCGAAGCTACTGATTTATACTTCAGAATGTTGAACTTCTACACATTGAAAGCAAGTAACAAGATTGCCAAAGAACGCGGTAAATCATTTGAAGGTTTCGAACGTTCTAAATACGCAACAGGTGAATACTTCGATAGCTACATTGCTGAAGATGTACAAATTCAATCTGATAAAGTGAAGAAAATCTTTGCAAAACTTCCAATTCCAACTGCAGAAGATTGGAAACAATTAAAAGAAGACGTGATGAATGGTGGATTATATCACCAAAACCGTTTAGCAATTGCGCCAACAGGTTCAATCAGCTACGTAAACGAAACAAGTGCTTCATTACACCCAATCACTCGTTTAATTGAAGAACGTCAAGAGAAGAAGACTGGTAAGACTTATTACCCAGCTCCATTCTTATCAAATGACACTTTACCATTCTACAAATCAGCGTACGATATCGATATGCGTAAAGTAATCGATGTATACGCAGCGGCTCAAAAACATATCGACCAAGGAATGAGCTTAACATTATTCATGCGTTCAGAACTTCCTGAAGGATTATACGAATGGAAAGAAGGACGTACAAACAAGATGACAACACGTGACTTAAACATTTTACGTCACTATGCGTGGAATAAAGGCATCAAGTCAATCTACTATGTACGTACATTTACAGAAAACAACGATGAAATCGGAAGTAATGCTTGCGAAAGCTGCAGCATTTAATGGGAATACGAAAGAAAGGACAAAAGCTCATGAGTACAAAACGATATTTTAATGAGATTCTTTCTCAAAATTCTACGCAACCAGTAGAGTACTATAAAGCGATTGACTGGAACCAAGTTGAAGACATGATCGATAAATTAACTTGGGAAAAACTAACAGAGCAATTCTGGTTAGATACACGTATTCCAGTATCAAACGACTTGGACGACTGGAGAACATTATCTCCAGAAGAAAAAGATGTAGTGGGGAAAGTATTTGGTGGATTAACATTATTAGATACACTTCAATCAGAAGAAGGTGCAAGCTTAATGAAAGATTATGTGCGCACTCAACATGAAGAAGCAGTATGGAATAATATTCAATTCATGGAATCAGTTCACGCGAAAAGTTATTCAACAATCTTCAGTACATTGCATACAAAAGCAGAAATCGAAGATATTTTCGAATGGACAAACAATAATGAAT
>CAUPXN010000013.1:0-25606 GCA_963515505.1 uncultured Streptococcus sp. | reverse complement strand
CGAAGAAACCAGTAATCTTCCGTGCAACTCCACAATGGTTTGCGTCAATCGATGCGTTCCGTCAAGATATTTTAGATGTGATTGAAAATGATGTGAAATGGTACCACCCATCAGGTCAAGTACGTATTTACAACATGGTTCGTGACCGTGGCGACTGGGTCATCTCTCGTCAACGTGTATGGGGTGTTCCACTTCCTGTATTCTATGGTGAAAACGGAGAACCAATCATCACTCCGGAAACAACAGAACACGTTGCAAAATTAGTCGAAGAATTCGGTTCTGACGTATGGTTCGAACGCGAAGCAAAAGACTTATTACCAGAAGGATTTACACATCCAAGCAGTCCAAATGGTACATTTACAAAAGAAATGGACATCATGGACGTATGGTTCGACTCAGGTAGCTCACACGCTGGTGTATTAAGCATTCGCCCAGAATTAACATTCCCAGCTGATTTATACTTAGAAGGATCAGACCAATATCGTGGATGGTTCAATTCAAGTTTAACAACAAGTGTGGCGGTTCATAAACAAGCGCCTTATAAAGCAGTTCTTTCTCAAGGGTTCGTAATGGACGGAGAAGGCAAGAAGATGAGTAAATCTCTAGGAAATGTCATCTCACCTGCAAAAGAAATGCAAACTAAAGGGGCAGACATTATCCGTCTATGGGTATCATCAGTAGACTACGAATCAGACGTACGTATCAGTACTGAAATCTTAAACCAAGTATCTGAAGCATACCGTAAGATCCGTAACACAATGCGCTTTATGTTAGCAAACACTACAGACTTCGAACCATCGAAACATGCCGTAGCGTTTAAAGACCTACGTAGTGTTGACCAATACATGATGATTCGTTTCAACGATATCGTGAAGACAATTGAAGATGCGTATGAAAAATATGAGTTCTCAACAATTTACCAAACAGTGATGAACTTCTGTACCGTTGATTTATCACAATTCTACTTAGACTTTGCGAAAGACGTTGTGTATATCGAACACGAAGATAACTATGAACGTCGTGCAATGCAAACAGTAATTTACGATATCTTAGTGAAATTAACGAAATTACTAAGCCCAATCTTAGTTCACACGAGTGAAGAAGTTTGGAAATATTTGAAGGAAGAAGAAGCTTATGTTCAATTAGCTGAATTCCCAACAGTAGAAAGCTACGAAAATACAGAAGAAGTATTAGCACAATGGGCTGAATTCTTCAAAGTTCGTAACACTGCATTGAAAGCTTTAGAAGAAGCTCGTAACGAGAAATTAATCGGTAAGAACTTCGAAGCCAAAGTAACGCTTTACCCATCTAATGAAGTTCGTACTTTATTAGAAAGCTTAAACACAAATGTGGCTCAATTATTCATCGTAAGTGAATTAGAAGTGGCTCAAGAAGGCGTTGAAGCTCCTGCAAATGCGGTTGAAGGTGAAGGCGTGAAAGTCGTTGTTGAACATGCTAAAGGTGAAACATGTGAACGTTGCCGTGCTGTGAAGATTGAAGTAGGAACATTAGAAGATGCTCCAACTTTATGTAATCGTTGTGCAGCAATTGTGCGTGAACACTTCCCAGAAGCGCTTGTTCCAGAAGCAGAATAGTAAATTTTTAACTGAGTCGGAGAAATTCGGCTCAGTTTTTTGTTTAATAAAAACGCCGGATTGTTTGAAGGAAAAAGCTTTAGCGGATGGTAATGAAAAAACTCCTTAGTTTAATTCGTATGTGGTCTCCAAACTACATTGAAAGAACTAAGGAGTTTTTTTCGTAGAAACTTACACAATCTATCACATACGAAATCAATTAAAAGAAGATTATATATCGGAATAATTGGAATTAGAATAGGAAGATGGGTTGCAGGGAAATGTAAATACGGGATTGCCGCGGTTATATAAGCACTTTGATTTGTCTCTAAGAGGTTAGGGGGATGCAAGTTACTGAACCCCAGGAATTAGCCAGTGGATATATTCAAATTGTTTTAAAAATGTTGAAGGAGAAAATTAGATTGAATCTGTTTAATTCCTTTTTTTGCGTTATTATTTTCAGTCTCAAGTCCCAGAGAAATCGGCCTTTAGTACCATGCCCAAAAATTAGTGGATGATACAATAAGTCTATAAGGAGGGAGTACCATGAAACAGTGGAATAGACTTCTCAAACTAGGGTTGTTTGTATTCATAACGCGTTACTTTATGAGTCATATTTACGGTTCTTCCGTAAGGCTGTTATTTTCACTTCTCGTACTAGCAGGTATCTTTTTCTTCATGCTATTTCCAGAAGAAATGGAAGTGAAATCGGTCTTTGCCAAAACAAAGAAGCCGTTAGATAAAACCTCTAGTAAGGTGCAAGAACGATATGAACAATCCGGATTATCCAAACAAGATATCGTCTATTTTAGACAAAAAATGGCAGTGGTGAAGACGCAAATTGAGGAAATCGATGAAACGATTCAAAGTTATACCAAACTACGAATTATTAGTAATCGATACAATACGACTCAAACGATGAAGGAGTATTTCAAATCTCTCGTCAAACACCCTGAAAAGCTTCCAGATGCGAACTTGTTCGTTCACACTTGTGTGCCGTCGTTAAATGAAATGACGAAAGCCTACAAAGAATTGAGTGAGCAACCTGTAAAAGGAAGCGAAACGTATCAAACGCTACAAGAATTAGGAGAGAAAATCGTTCTCGTCTGTGCAACTCTGGAAGAGGATTACTTACATTTCCAAGAAGACAAGATCAAAAAGACAGAAGCAGAGATGGATTACGTAGACCGTACGATAAAGGAGTAGAGAACAATGACTGAAGAAAAATCAATGGTGGATGCACTGATTCAAAACCCATTTGGAGAAGACGTTGTAAAAAATACGACGCTGCAAGATGTGGCGAGTGACTTCCCACAAGAACAAGTAGATGCTAAACGTGCGCTAGTGGATACCTTACCGGAGAAACAACAAGAACAAGCACGCGCACTTGCAAAACAAATTGACGAAAAGAATATGCAGGCCATCATTAGTTATGGGGCCGGCGCGCAAAAACAGCTTGGTGAATTCTCACATTCGATGCTCGCTCATGTGCAAAACAAGGACACAGGTGAAATCGGGGATACGCTCAATGAATTGATGATGCGACTTAACGAGACAGATCCGAACGACCTTGTCGCGCAAGACTCGAATATCTTCCGCAAAATCTTTGGACGCGTGAAGAAGTCGATTTACGAAATGCAATCGAAATACCAAGAAGTGGGCTCGCAAGTCGATAAGATTGCCGTAAGATTAGACCATGAAAAGAATGGCTTATTAAACGATAACTTGTCACTCGAACAACTGTACCAACGCAATAAGGAATTCTTCGAGGCATTAAGTATTTATATCGCTGCTGGGGAATTGAAGATTGAAGAATTGCAACAAAAACTGATCCCTGAAGCGATGCAAAAGGCGCAAGAGACGGGAGACCAAATGGATGTGCAAGTGGTGAATGACTTACATCAATTCTTAGATCGTCTTGAAAAGAGAAATCATGACTTGAAATTAACGCGTCAAATGACCATCCAGCAAGCGCCACAAATTCGCTTGATTCAAAACACGAATCAAACCTTGGCGGAAAAAATTCAATCTTCCATTACGACAACGATTCCTTTATGGAAGAACCAAATTGCCATTGCGATGACATTGCTTCGCCAAAAAGATGCCGTGACAGCGCAACGTCAAGTGTCTGAAACGACAAATCAATTGATTCAAAAGAACTCTGAAATGTTGAAGATTTCAACAATCGAAACAGCACGTGAAAATGAACGTGGTATTATCGATCTTGAAACCCTTCAAAAGACACAACAAGACTTGATTGAAACATTAGAAGAAACGATTCTTATTCAACAAGAAGGCCGTCAAAAACGTAGAAAAGCCGAATACGAATTGACGCAAATGGAACAAGAACTCCGCGAAAACTTACTCGTTTTAAGCCAAAAAGAAAAACGAGTGAAGGAAGAAATGCGCAGTTAATAATGATAGAAATCTTTACCTTTTATTCCTGAATAAGGACTGGAGGGTAAAGATTTTTTTGTGTTTCAAGTGGTTTATGTAATGTTTCAATTCGTTAACAAAATGATAAACTTCGCCGTGAACCTTGATATTTTGGCAAACATTATTTAAAATAGGATGAAAGGAAAAAAATAATATTTAATGAGGTGAAAAAATGCACGTATGGGTCGTAGTTCTCGCGTTATTAGCATTAGCAGTATTTTTCTTATTCATTTCACTATTCTTAAAGGATAACCACAATGAAGAAGAAATCGATGAATTAGCTGAAGGTTTATTAGAATTAAACCGTGAAGTATATTCATTAAAGAAAAAAATTCAAGAATTAGAAGGAACAACTGTTTACAAAGGACCATCAGTTGAACCAACTTATGAAGAAGTTCGCACTGCAAAAACAGCAGAAGTTCGTGTAGCTGAAAAAACAGCACCAGTTTCAGAAGAAACAGAAGCAGTGGAAGAAGCAACTGCAGAAGAATCTGGTCGCTTACACAATGTAACGAAACAACAAATCATTACATTATTCAGCCACGGCAACTCAGTAGAAACAATCTCTGAACAATTAAATGTACCTGTTTCAACAGTACAATTGGTAATCGATAACTATTTTGAAGCAGATGCAAATTAAGGAGGAAGAACATGAGTAAAACGAAATTTCGTTCTTTAGGAATGGGCTTCTTATTAGCAGCGTTAATTTTAGCATTGGTTACTGTGATTTGGCCATTTGTACCACAATCATTAAAGAGCCAATTAGATGCAGTGAATTTGCCAATCGTTTCTGAAGGAGCAAATGAAGCAAGCTATAAAGCTGTTTACGAGTCTTTATTAGCTGAAAAAGAATCTGGTAGCAAAGCATCTTCAACAAGTGCAACATCTACTACACAAGCTTCGACAACTGAAGCAGCAACTACACAATCTTCAAAACCTGTATCTATTACAGTTGAAGAAGGCGAATCATCAAATGATGTTGCCGACAAATTAGAAAAAGCAGGCTTAGTTAAGAGTGCTAAAGAGTTCATAGATTACTTAACAACAAATAACATTGCTGATAAGATCTGGACTGGTACTTTCGAAATTAAACCAGGAAGTTCTAATGAAGAAATCGCTCGTGCAATCGGAGCGTTACAATAATAGACATGAATGAGTGTTACAGTCGAAGTGCTGTAACACTTTTTTTGATTTAAATTAAAGTTTTCTGAAAATTAGATGAAAACTGTGGTACAATGGGAGTACGACTTTAGAAAGTGGAGTGAGAATATGATTGAAAGAAGTCAAGTAGATGTAAATCAAACATGGGACTTAACGCATTTGTTTGAAACAGAAGAAGCTTTTAACGAAGCGTTAGAAGACCTTAAAGGAAAAGTAGATGCTTTCCAAAAGGAATACGAAGGAAAAATTACAACTGCACACCAAGTGAATGCTGGTTTAGCAACTTACCGTGCCTTATTAGAACAACGCGGTAAAATTTCTGCGTACTGCAACCTTGCAGTGAGCGCGAATACAAGAGATAAAGAAGCACAAACACGTTCAGCACAAACACGTACAGTGTTAGCTGGATTAGATGCAAAATTAAGTTTCTTTGAATCTGAATTAAGCCAATTGGATGATGCGGTATTAGAAGAAGCACGCGCGAATAAAAAAGATGCCTTATATATCGAACGTCTCCTAGAAGATAAAAAACATTTATTATCAAAAGATGTGGAAGCAACTTTAGCTGCTCTAGGAAATACATTAGATGCAGGCTATCAAGCTTACAACGATATCAAGTTCAAAGATATTCATTTCCCAGACGTAGAAGCAGACGGACAAGTGATTCCGATGACATACAACAGCTTCGAAGGCCGTATGCAATCAGAACCAAATACAGCGATCCGTCGTGAAGCGTTCAAAGTATTTAGCGACACATTACGCAAATACCAACACAGCACAGCTTCAGCGTATAACACACAAATCCAAAAAGAAAAAACAATGGCAACATTGCGTGGATTCGACTCAGTGTTTGACTACTTATTAGACCGTCAAAAAGTTTCTCGTGAATTATACGACCGTCAAATCAATGTCATCATGGAAGAATTAGCGCCACATATGCGTAAATTCGCACGCCTCATCAAAGAAATTTATCAATTAGATGAAGTGCGTTACGAAGACTTGAAACTAGAAGTAGATCCAACATACGCTGCCAAAGTAACATATGACGAAGCAAAACAATACATCTTAGAAGGATTAGAACCTTTAGGAGAAGATTACCTCAAGATTATGAAGGAAGCCTTCGACAACCGTTGGATCGACTACGCTGAAACAATCGGCAAACGTACAGGTGCGTTCTGTTCATCACCTTACGGAGCAAACTCATTTATCTTAATGTTCTTTACAGAAGATATGAATGACTGCATGACGCTTGCACATGAATTAGGACACGCAGGTCACTTCCAATTAGCGTATAAACACCAAAATATTCTAGATGGTCGTCCAAGTATGTACTTTGTAGAGGCTCCATCAACAACAAACGAATTATTGGTTGAGTTCTACTTGAAGAACAAAGCGGGAGATGACTTACGTATGAAACGTTGGATTTCTTCTCAAATGGTCGCTAAAACTTACTACCATAACTTTGTGACTCACTTGTTAGAAGCGTACTTCCAACGCGAAGTATACCGCTTAGTGGACGCAGGTAAGAGCTTAGACGCAGATACATTGAATCATTTATTCAAAGAAACATTGGCGAAATTCTGGGGACCAGAAGTGGTTCTTACAGAAGGAGCAGAGTTAACATGGATGCGTCAACCGCACTATTACATGGGACTTTACTCATACACTTACTCAGCTGGTTTAACAATCGGTACACAAGTGGCGAAAATGATTCAAAAAGATTCAAGTGTCGCAAACACTTGGGTGGAAGTATTGAAGATGGGCGGAACGAAGAGCGCAGAAGAGCTCGCGAAAGCAGCAGGCGTGGATGTCTCAACAGATGCACCGCTTAAAGATACGATTGCAACAATCGGTGGTTTAATCGACGAAATCGTAGACATTACAAAACAATTGAATGCATAAAAATAAAGGTCAGCATTTTTGCTGACCTTTTTGCATTTTTGGTTATTGGTTTGACTGAGACACGATCAGTTGAACAGATCCGTTAACCTGAAGTGCCGGTGTTCCAGAAGGAAGAATAAAGGAATCTGCTTTTTGGATTGGATAATCGATTCCGTCGACTGTGAGCGTACCTTTACCGTCTAACACCGTCACAAGGTGATAAGTAGAAGAGAGGGCATCGCTGTAGTCGCGGTTGATATCGTATTTCCAAACCGTAAAGAATTTATTCTCTACAAAAGTCGTTCTAGTTCCAGTGTCAGTCGTCACCACTTGTTGGTTAGGTGTTGGGACACTATGAGGAATCGTTGTGACGTCTTTTGTTTGTTGAATATGCAGAGGACGAGGATTTCCAGCATCGTCGGTGCGGTTATAGTCATAAACGCGGTAAGTCGTGTCCGAATTTTGTTGCGTCTCAAGAATCACAATACCGCCACCAATGGCGTGAATCGTGCCACTCGGAACATCGAAGAAGTCTCCAGCCTTCACAGGAACTTCGGTGAATAGCTCGCTCCAAGCTTCATTATCGATTTTCTCTGCAAATTCTTCAGGAGTCATCGCCGTATGTCCATAGACAATTTTTGCGCCTGGCTCTGCTTGAACCACATACCAGCATTCATTTTTCCCATATTCGCCTTCATGCTCTAGCGCATATTCGTCATCTGGATGCACTTGAATCGATAAGTCATCAGATGCATCAAGTAACTTAATAAGAAGAGGAAAGCTTGCTAATTGCTGTCCGTTGAAGAGCTCTGGATGGGTTTTATAGAGTTCATCTAACCCGAGTCCTGCATATTCTGCAGGGCTTTTTATCGTTGAAATCCCATTCGGATGTGCGCTAATAATCCACGCTTCCCCTGTTTTATCTGAAGGAAGAGTGAAGTTAAAGAGCGAATGCAATTTCGTCCCACCCCAGATTTTTTCTTGAAGTACGGCATTTAAAAAGATTGGTGTTGTCATAATGTGCCTCCTATCAGTCTCGTTCAGTACCATTATATCAAAGGATTTTGCATCAAGCGAAAGATAGATAGAATTAAGAACAAGTTAAGTAATTGCCTATTTTCTTTTAAATACCTTTGATTCAATGATAAAATAAACTGACATCAACCGTGGAGGAACATATGGAAGACAAAAAATTATTTATGAATACATATACAGGGCGAGTGTTTAATCCGCTCGAAATGGTGCCTGGCAACGTAGCCATTGAAGATATTGCGCATGCCTTAAGTATGATGTGTCGAGGAAACGGGCATCTTCGTTTCTTTTATTCAGTAGGATTACATAGCATTAATTGTGCCCAAGAAGCGATTGCCAGAGGATACCAAACAGGAACGGTGCTTGCGTGTTTACTGCATGATGCAACCGAAGCCTATATTGCTGATTTAATTCGTCCTGTGAAAAATCAATTGCCAGAATACGAAATCATGGAAAATAACTTATTCGAAGTGATTAAAGAGAAATTCTTCTTGCAACATTTAGAAGAAAAAGAATGGGCGAAAGTGTGGGCAATTGATCATGAAATGCTCTCTAATGAATTGCCAATTATCTTAACGGATGAACCGATAATGGAAAAAGCTCCATTACTCATCAGTCCAATTTTGGAAGAAAGAAGCATGCGAGCAGTCGAACTCGAATTTTTGAAGTTATTCACCGAACTCTTCGAGAAGTATCAAAAAGACGTGAAGAACTTAAAACGCGCGCAGCAAAAGAGAGAACTTGAGGCAATGACGCCAGGGAAACGCCGCGCGGAAGAAAAACGAGTGGTAGAATGGCTCAAAGGAATGCCGCAGTGGATCGAAGCCAAGACGGTCGGCTTAACGATGCCGATGCGAGTGGAATTCCAATTAGATTTAATCGTTCAAGAGGCTAGAAGTGCGGGTAAAACAATCTATGTACCTGTGACAATGCCAGATAAGACATTGGTATTTGTCGAATGGAATGAACAAACAACCTTTAAACGTACTTCTTATGGTGTGTTAGAACCAGTTATCGATAGCACGCATCCGCTATTTGAAGCTAAAGACCTGGATTTAATCATTGTTCCTGGATTACTGTATAGTACGAAAGGAGACCGTATTGGCTTTGGTGGAGGCTACTATGATAGAACCTTACAAAAGGTAGACGATTATCGCATCCTTTCACTAGCATATACGACTCAGGTGACTCCTGTTGCCGACTGGCCGGTATTTGAAACGGATATTCATATTCCAACGATTATTACAAGTGAAGGAGTGGTTAGAGATGTTTAAGATTAACCCTTGGAAATTAGAACGCATGAAGCGCAACTTTAATGAGAGCTTCAGCTTTACTTATTTATTTTTAGCGATTCAAGCAGCGCTCTTTATCGTAATGACACTAGCTGGTGGTAGCACGAACGGACAAGTGCTTGTTAATTTCGGGGCGAAGTTTAATCCGTATATCATTCATCAACATGAATATTATCGATTCTTAACGCCAATTTTCTTACATATTGGCCTGGAACATATTTTATTTAATAGTGTGTTCTTATATATGATTGGCCGTCAGATGGAGTACGAAATTGGACATTGGAGATTCCTTGCGGTGTATCTCTTATCAGGAATTATGGGGAACCTTGCTAGCTTTGCATTCTCATCTAGCATTTCAGCTGGGGCAAGTACGGCACTCTTTGGACTCATGGGAGCTGTTGTTTATTTATCAAGAAAACACGGCTACATTCGTTCTTTTAGGCAAATGGGCGTGCAATACGCAGGACTTATCATTATCAACATCGTCCTTGGATTTATTAATTCAGCCGTCGATAACTATGGACACTTAGGAGGACTCGTTGGTGGATACTTAGTGATGTCGGCGATTAGCTTTAGAGGAGACCGCCTGACAAAACCTGCTTCACGCATTGCAGGAATCGTTGCGTATTTTGTCATCGCAATTTTACTTTTTGCACTAGGAATGAAAAGATAATGCTGTTATAATGTAAGCATATACAAGTTTCATGGAGTGAATACAATGGAAAAGAAAATTATTGGTATTGATTTAGGTGGGACTTCCATCAAATTTGCGATTATTTCACTAGCAGGTGAAGTTCAACAAAAATGGTCGATTCCTACCAACATTTTAGACGAAGGAAGCCACATTGTGGATGATATTATCGACTCAATTCGTCATCGTTTAGACTTATTAGGACTAACAAATGAAAATTTTGCTGGTATCGGGATGGGTTCTCCAGGTGTTGTTGACAGAGAGAAGGGTACAGTTATTGGTGCCTACAACTTAAACTGGAAAACATTACAACCATTAAAAGAAAAAATTGAAGGAGCACTCGAAATTCCGTTCTTCATCGATAATGATGCTAACGTAGCAGCACTTGGTGAAAAATGGATGGGTGCTGGTGGAGACCAACCAGACGTAACCTTCTTTACACTTGGAACAGGTGTTGGCGGTGGGATTATCGCTGAAAACCGTCTGATTCATGGTGTAGCGGGCGCTGGTGGCGAACTCGGACACATCGCCGTTGATTTCAGTGAACGTCCTTTTGCATGTACTTGCGGTAAAAAAGGCTGTCTTGAAACGGTAGCGAGTGCAACAGGGATTGTGAACTTAGCCCGTCGTTATGCAGATGAATATGCTGGAGACTCAGAGTTGAAAGCAAGAATCGACGATGGACAAGATGTGAGTGCAAAAGATGTGTTTGATTTAGCAAAACAAAACGATCCACTCGCATTAATCGTGATTCGTCATTTCTCAAAATACTTAGGAATTGCATGTTCACACGTTGCGAATATGTTAAATCCATCCTTCATCGTTATCGGTGGTGGAGTGAGCGCTGCAGGAGAATTCTTGCTTGAAGGCGTTCGTAAAGAATATGAACAATTAGTATTCCCACAAGTCCGCGAAACAACACACTTACGTTTAGCAGAACTTGGGAACGATGCAGGAGTCATTGGAGCAGCTTCTTTAGTGCTTTTGAAAGATTAGAAGAAACATGATACAATATCTCTTGTCTTATTAAAATTATTTTTGAAGGGGTTTAGTCTCATGTGGTATATTATTTGGGCTCTATTCATGGCCTACGGAATTTACTTATTTGTATTAGTTTGGATGCGTCAATCTGCTGCTAAAGTGGTTAGCGCTGAAGAGTTCGGAAAGGATTTACGTCACGGACAATTAATCGATGTACGTGAAAAAGATGAATTTAAAGCGGCTCATATTTTAGGAGCACGTAACATTCCTTATTCTCAATTTAAAGAACGTTACATGGAATTGCGTAAAGACCAACCAATCTATTTATATGAAGAAGGCGTATCAATCGCTGGTCGTTGTGCTTACCGTCTAAAGAAAAATGGATATACAAATATTTTCATTTTAAAACATGGCTTCGAAGCATGGAACGGTAAAGTGAAAAAAAGAGAAAACTAATTATCAAAAAGAGCTAGTTCAAGTTGAACTAGCTCTTTTTTATTTAAATATGAGAAAAGCACTATCTCTCATGGATAGTGCTTTACCAGTTAGTCCACTTTATAATACATCATTGCTTTGATGGTTTTACCGTCTGTTACGGTTTGCGTACCATAAATACGGTCTTTAGAGATGTCAGATTGGTCTTTGTCACCAGACATTACACCATAAGTGAGTTCCACATTTTTAGGAATGAATGAGAAGACGGCGCCTCCCACAAATGCATTTTCATTGCCTTCTGGAACCATAATCCAGTTGAGAAGTCCTTCTTGGAATTGTTGTTCGGTAATACCGACTTTAAACGTTTTTCCGCCAGAAGTAATGTTTCCATCTTTATCAATATGGAATTCCCACCCAGCTGAGTTTCTCCATGTTCCGGCTACACTTCGGAAGTCCCCTTGTTTCATGGCTTGGATATCCATTGATGAAGGAGCAGGAGCTTCGGCAGGCACGGCTACTTTTTCAGTAGACACAGTCTTTGGAACGGGAGCCGTTGCATGTTGCGTTTCAGCAGTTGTAGCAACGATAGTCGTTGGAGCTTCAGTAGTACTTGTCGTTGTTTGTTTCGTTGTTGTTGTGCTTTGAGTAGTCGTCGTTTGTGCTTGAGTGGTTGTGTCTTCTTTCTTTTGGAAAAATGAACAGCCAGCTAAAGTGAGTGCGACTAGTATTAGAGCGATTGATTTTTTCATAGGGATTCCTCCTTTTACACGTTTATTATACTACTAATTCATATTTTAATATAGATACAAAGTACATTTCTTTGACAAAGGGGGCATATTGGGGTAAGGTTAGAATGTAAATCGGTAGGTGAGACTACCATGGAGATACGGATGACTACCGCAAAATAGTGGAGACACTATGCGTTGGTTAGCAGCCTCTGTCGTGAAGGCAGAGACTAATGTCATTTCATCGCTCCATGATGTTAAAGCTTGAACGAAAAAATGAGAATTGTTTATTTGGTAAGCATCTTGTCGCGTTTAAGCTATGACAAGGTGCTTTTTCATTTGCCAAAAATTTTTAGAAAGAGGTGATCAGATGCCTGGACCAGACAGTCAAACGAACCAAATCAATGAGCGAAGGGAAGAGTGTGATGATCACCCGGAGCTTCGCCTATATTAAAAACGAGGTGAAGACTATGAAAACAGCAAAAGAAAGATTCGATTTAGCATTGATGAATCCAATGGCAGAGGTCCTAGAAGCTCTAGGTACATCTGTAAAAGGATTAAATGAAGAACAAGTAGAAACTCTACGTGAAACCTATGGAGAAAACAAGATTACTAAGGCTAAAGAAGATTCAATTTGGAAAAAGATTTATGAGTCCATTATCAATCCATTTACGGTAATCTTATTAGTGATTGCAGTTGTCTCATTATTCACGAACGTGATTCTTGCAAAACCAGGTGAAGCAGACCCAACGACTTCTATCATTATTGTGGTACTCGTTGCTGTATCAGGAGCTATTCGTTTTGTTCAAGAAATGAAGAGCGACAAGGCAGCGAGTAATTTATCGAATTTAATCGTAAACACTGCAACAGTTATTCGAGATGGCGAACAGATGGAAGTTCCAATTGAAGACTTAGTTGTTGGAGATATTATTAAATTAAGCGCTGGGGACATGTTGCCAGCAGACGCATTATTATTAGAAACACGTGACTTCTTTATTCAACAATCCAGCTTGACTGGTGAAAGTGAATCCATTGAGAAGAAATCAATCTGGGTTCCTGATGAAGAAGAAAAGAATAAACAAGCACTTGAGAGCGAACGCTTTGTCTTTATGGGGTCAAACGTTGTCAGCGGTAGTGCTTTAGCCGTTATTTTAGTTACAGGTAATGATACGATGATTGGTCGTATCGAAAAAACACTCAATACTTTTGAAGAACAAACGAGTTTTGAGAAAGAAATGAATAAAATCTCATGGCTTTTGATTCGCTTGATGCTTGTATTAGTGCCAGTTGTATTCTTGATTAATGGATTAACAGACGGTGACTGGTTAGAAGCAGGAGTATTTGCCTTAAGTGTTGCTGTGGGATTAACTCCAGAAATGTTGCCAATGATTATTACAGCCAGCCTTGCTAAAGGGGCAGTGATCATGGCCAAAGAAAAAGTAATTATTAAAAAATTAAACGCGATTCAAGATTTAGGGGCTATCGATATTCTTTGTACAGATAAAACAGGTACATTAACGCAAGATGAAATTATTCTTGAATATCCATTAGATATCCATGCCAATTTAGATTTGGGAGTATTAAAAATTGCTTATTTAAACAGCTACTTCCAAACAGGTCTTAAAAACTTATTAGACCGCGCCATTATTACACGTACAGAAAAAGAAGCTGAAGAACAAGAAAATTTACAAAACTTAGCAACTCGCTATCAAAAAATTGATGAGTTGCCATTCGACTTCGAACGTCGTCGTATGAGCGTGATCGTGAAAGAAGACGATGAAGCAGTGCTCGTAACAAAAGGCGCACTAGAAGAAATGCTCAGCATCTCAACATATGTACAAGATGGAGACGGAATTCATCCAATCACAGATGAAATTCGTGAAAAGATTTTAGAAGCGGTAAGTGGCTTAAACGAACAGGGGCTTCGCGTACTTGGTGTAAGCCAAAAGAAATATCAAGATACTCATTATGCCTTCACAGTGGAAGATGAATCCAATATGATTCTAATGGGTTACTTAGCCTTCCTTGATCCACCAAAACCTTCTGCAGCTCCAGCGATTCAAGCGTTGAAAGAACACGGAGTAACGACGAAGATTCTTACAGGAGATAATGAAAAAGTAACACTTACGGTCTGTGAAAAAGTAGGGCTACCAGTAGATAAAGTTTTACTTGGTACAGAAATTGAGGATATGAGCGATGAAGAATTAGCAACACTTGCTGAAGAAACAACCATTTTTGCAAAATTATCTCCAGACCAAAAAGCACGTATTATTCATTTACTCAAAGCTAATGGCCACAAGATTGGTTACATGGGCGACGGTATCAATGATGCGCCATCCCTAAAAGTAGCCGATGTCGGAATTTCTGTCGATAGTGCTGTGGATATTGCCAAAGAAGTGGCAGATGTTGTTCTATTAGATAAAGACTTACTCGTTCTTGAAAAAGGATTGATTGAAGGGCGTAAAGTCTATGCGAACATGACAAAATACATTAAGATGACCGTTTCATCAAACTTCGGAAATATCTTCTCAGTATTATTTGCAAGTATTTTCCTACCATTCCTTCCAATGGCTCCAGTGCACTTAATCGTATTGAACTTAATTTACGATTTAAGCTGTGTGGCATTGCCATTTGATAATGTAGATGACGACTTCTTAAAAGAACCACGTGCATGGACAGCAAGTTCCATCACACGATTCATGGCTTGGTTTGGACCAACCAGTTCTATCTTCGACATCATTACTTTTGCAGTGATGTTCTTTGGAATTGCACCAATGATTACTGGAAGCAGTTATGCATCGTCTACGAACCCAGCATTCTTCTTGATGGTCTTCCAAACAGGTTGGTTTATTGAATCTATGTGGTCACAAACGATGGTTATTTATATGTTACGTTCACCAAAATTACCATTCGTTCAGTCTAAACCAGCATTCTCATTGCTAGTGACATCTTTATTCGCTTTATTTGTTGTAACGGTTCTTCCTTACACACCACTAGCAGGACCATTAAAACTAGCACCGCTAAACGGACTATACTTCCTTGCATTAATTCTCATTATCGCAGGATACATGTTCTTAGTAACGGTTGTTAAAAAAGCGTATATTAAAAAATACAATGAATGGTTATAATGCAAAAAGAGCTATCTTAACAGTTTGTTTGGATAGCTTTTGTTTTTAGGAATGTGCTATTCTACAAAGAGAAACTTGCATGAGGTGAGATCATGGAGAAAATTTTATATACAACAACGGCCGTTAACGAAGACGGACTAACAGGTGTAGTGTACACCAAAGGAAATGGAGCCAAAGACTTTAGCACACAGATTTCATCGCCAAGAAGTGCAGAAGCTGGGACGAACCCAGAACAATTATTTGCCTTAGCCTATGCGACTTGTTTAAATGCGTCGATTGGATTTGTAGAAAAACGCATGAAATTAGAGCATAAGAGCAAGGTTGAAGTGAAGATTGATTTGACATTGGATTCAGAGGGAGAAGGCTATCTATTCCATCCATCCGTTTTTGTTGCGATGCCAGGTAGAGATGAAGCATTAGCCCGCGAAATTCTAGAAGCAGCAGAACGTCAATGCCCCGTTCATAAATTATTAAAAGGAGTTACAGTTCCTCCCGTGGAACTTTCAACAGCCAATGAGTAATGTATTGTTAAGAGTAGCAACAGAAGAAGATGCAACATCGATTCAAGCCATCTATGCCCCTTATGTAGAGACGACAGCTATCACCTTTGAAGAAGTGGTGCCTAGCGTGGAAGAGTTCGAAGGACGTATCCAGAAAACATTAGAGAACTTTCCGTATCTGGTGTTAGAAGAGGACGGAGAAGTCGTCGGATATGCGTATGCTGGACGATTCTCAGCACGTGCCGCCTTTGATTGGTCCACAGAAGTTAGTATTTATATTAGCTTGAATCATCAAAGAAAAGGCTATGGCAAATTGTTATATGCCGCTTTAGAAGAAAAATTACTAGAGCTAGGGTATCAAAACATCTATGCCTGTGTAGCCGTTCCAGAAGTGGAAGATGAGTACTTAACGATGAATAGTGTAAATTACCATAAATATTTAGGGTTTGAAGAATGCGGGCACTTCAAAAAATGTGGCTGCAAATTCAATCGTTGGTACGATATTGTATGGCTTCAAAAACACGGAGCTACAACGATTCCTACAAAACGTCCAGATCAATTTACAGAATTATAAAGTGAAAATCCCATCAGCAAAAATTTGTTGATGGGATCTTTTTTAGGTTGGCATTACCAAATATGGTAATGCTCATAAAAGATAATTATCATATATGATAATTTTGACTTATTTAAATTCATTCAGCTTCTGTTTAAAGAATACCCAGCAGCATTTCGTCGACTCAGGATTCATCCGCAAATGTTCGATTAATTCATAAGTCGGATGCCATCTGCGCAACTGGTCAGAAGAGAAGTGCTCTAAAAACTCAGAAAATGGATGGTCATATGGTTCTTTTGGCAGACCACTGCAGAAGATGGAGAAGAGGCCTAGTAATTTACCAAAGGCATTTCCGAGTTCGCCTTTAGTCCAGTGAATATGACGAAGTAGCCCATCCATATGCGTCGAAGGAACTTTATGCAAGCACTCATTAGAGCGGACATTCCACTCGTGCGAGAGTTCAATGGATGGGAAGGCACCATTGAACCAGTCTTCCTCGATTTCCATTTCGATGTAGCATTTTAATATTTCTTGCAAAGGCTGATGACTCTCGATGCTGTTGTTTAACTTATTCGTTCTAAAATAGTGATATAGCAATTCTTCTTGGATTTGATTTACAAACTTCTCGTCCGTTAGTTTATCCGGATAAATGGTTTTAATAATGGCTTTGGAAATCGTTTGGGATAAAATCGGTAGAAGTGTACAAAATTCTAAAATAGAATGGTGCAGATGAAGTTGTTCGAAATCGGATTTTTGCATTATCACAAAAGAATGGGTGTATTCCTGAAGAAAGACTTTGCCGAGTTGCTTTAAGCATTGATGCAGCGCAGTCATAAAATCAGTGAATACACCCAAGTTTAAGTAAGTTGTCTGTTCATTATGGAAATGACTAGGGAATGGATTTGGACCAAAGTTAATGTAGAAGTCTTGTTTTGGCAAAACGGAAGACGCAAGAGTAATCAGCTCCTCTAAAACGAGCAGCGTTTCTTCTTTTGATAAATGTAAATAGTGTACAGGAATATACGTTTGAGGGAATGACTCTAGATAATCGTTATAAAGGCGCAAGAAAGAATCTTTGCTCTCTTTGATGAGCGTGTAATAGAACTCAGTAATTTGTGGGCCAAACGAGAAGGCTAAAACGTCTTTGTAGGAGACGGTAGGTTGGCCTAGGAGTTTCTGGTAATGTAAGTGGAAATAATCTCTCAGGCTATCGAGATGAGGAATGAGATCGATGATGCTGTCACCGCGCATGCCTTTAATCCATAGCGAGGTCAACGCGTGGCATTCTTCGGAAAACGGTTTGTTGAAACAGCGCAAGGCGTTTTGATGACGCAAATAATAGTGTCGCAACTTCTGGAATTCTTTCTGCTGGTCATAGGATAGGGCTTGCGGGAAATCTTCAAAGTGGTGAATTAAGAAAGTGGACTCGGAAGTGCCGAGTAAATATTCGATAATCTCTTCAAACGACTTGTTATACGGATTTGGATTCTGGCTGAAGAGATTGTTGTAGTAATTCTGTTGCTGCTGTTGTTCCTCAAGCAGCTGAATCTGTTTTACCAATAAGCTTAAATCTTGAGTATAGCGTTCCATTATAATACACTCTCCCAATAATGTATTTGTTACATTAATTGTAACGCTTTCATAAAGATGCGTCAATATACATTTTTATCTATTTTTTATGGAATTTAAGAAATAGGAAAGACGCTTGACTAAACTTGTAGAGTTGACCATAATAAAGAAAGTTAACGAGGAAGGAGAGGTTTCATGTCCAAGAAAACAAAAGCAACCATTGCGATTACACTAGCGATTGCAGTCATGGTTTTAATTTTTATTAGTTCAAGTATGCCTTACAAGGATCAGTCACTTGTTTCTACGATTCAAAAGGGACTGCCGATGCAACCTTTTTCGGAAATCTTATCAAAAATCAAATTTGAATATGCAGGACAAACCATCAGTATTCCTTCTTTAGGGTATGCGCAGTTTATCGAATTCTTTATTCGTAAAGCCGCTCATTTCTTAGCTTACTTCTTCATTGGATATCAATGGACGAGAGGGTTAAGTGTTCACGTTCGTAAAAAAGGATGGCCACAGTTCTTGGCTTTCTTTATCGCAGTACTATATGCGATGACTGATGAATTCCACCAAGGCGTGACGCCAGGACGTACACCTCTAATCCAAGATGTCTTTGTGGATGCTGTTGGTGCAGCTGTCGGTGTAGGGCTAGGCACCTTGAAAAAAATTAGATAATAAACTTAAAACGTTGAAGAGATTTTCTTCAGCGTTTTTTTGTTGCCCAAAAGACTCCTTTTTATATTTTTTCGTAGTTCTTTATGACTAGTCAAAGAGTGGGGGAAGAACGATGGAAATGAATGAATTAGCAACGGAAGTGTTCACGCAAGCCATTAAACACCAATTAGATGATATTCATTTATTACCGGTTGGAGAGGAGTATGTATTTTATTTAAGAGATGTCAACGGGTTAAAAGAGTTGAGAAGAATTTCAGACGAAGTGGCCTTGCAATTTATTTCGTACTTAAAGTATCAAGCGGGAATGGATGTTGGAGAGAGACGAAGACCGCAGAGTGGTTCCTTAACCTTTGAGATTTCAAAGGAACAGATGATTGAACTGAGATTATCAGTGATTACGAATTTTAAGCAGAAAGAATCCATGGTCATTAGGCTCTTGCATCGGTCTAAAAAAGAAAAGGCGTCGATTCGTTCGATGACTTATTTTCCAAAGGACTGGGCACTCTTGCAACAGTTCCTACGCTATAAGAGCGGATTGATTTTATTTTCCGGACCGGTCAGTTCTGGGAAGACGAGTACGATGTATGCTTTGCTCAGGGGCCGTATGCAAGAAAAGACACTTCAAGTGATAACGATGGAAGATCCAGTGGAGTATCATGAGCCAATGTTTTTACAGACGGAGATTAACGAGAAGGCTGGAATTACGTACGAATTACTGATCAAGAGTTGCTTGCGTCATCATCCTGATATTTTACTCATCGGTGAAATCCGAGACGAAATGACGGCAAAGATGGCGATTCGTGCAGCCTTAACAGGGCACTTGATTCTAGCGACCGTTCATGCCAAGGACTGTAATGGAGTGGTAGCAAGGCTCTTGGAACTGGGCGTCAGTAAGACGATGCTCGAGCAAACCATTATCGCGATTTGTTCACAACGCCTACTCCCTCGGTATTGTGGGCTATGCGGTAAGGAATGCGAACTTCATTGTAATCATTTTACCAACGGAGAAAAGCGCGGGACGATTTTTGAAATTGAAACTCATGAGAAGTTAGCACATTTCTTTAAAACGAATCAATTCGGGACTGATGAAGAAAGAGTACATCCTTTTAATAAGGTATTGAGGAAGGCTTATGCATTGGGATACATTACGGACAAAACTTACGAAACCTATCAAATTATCTAAGAAATGGAAGGGGCCTGTTCAAAGTCGGTTCCTCATTCAGCTTGCTCATTTACTTCAGGAAGGATTTAGCTTGGATGAGGCGCTCAAATTTCTAGAATATTTATTCGAAGCAGAGAAGAAAGACCTCGAACAAATGCGGGATACGCTTGGAGAAGGTAGACGTTTTGATGAGTGCTTGAAAAATGTCGGGTACTCAGAAACGAATACCTCACAAATTTATTTATCCATGCAGTTTGGTAGTTTCGAGAAGGCTTGTGCGTCGATTGGGGAGTTTCTAACCCGGAAGCAAAAACAGCAAAAGAAAATGCAACAGATGATGATGTATCCTGCGTTTCTTTTTACGTTTGTGATTGGGATGGTGCTCTGTATCCGAATGCTCTTACTCGATCAACTGTCTAGTATGGTACAAGAAGAACAACTCAAGCAGTCCGGCTTCCTGTATTGGATATGGCTTGGGTTTCAAAACTTACCACAGCTGGCAACGGGATTTTTGATCGTTGTTGTGGCACTCGTTCTCCTTGTCCGCTTGTACTGGAAAAGAAAGAACACCTATGATCAGTTTCGCATGTTGATTTCACTGCCGGTCATTGGAAAGAGTGCGCAGCAATACGTGACGTTTTTATATGCACGAGAATTCTCGTATTTTCTAGGAAATGGACAGTCGCTATTGTCGATGGTGTCCGAACTCAAAAAAGAAGGAACGAGCGCACTGTCAAAGATGATTGCACAGAAGCTGGAAGAACAGCTGATTCAAGGAGAATCTTTTTCAAGGGCGCTTGAGAAGATGAAGCTATTCCGGCAAGAGTTTATCTGGCTGGTATTAGAAGGAGAAAAGACGAGGCAACTAGACGTGCAACTGCAAGTATACGCAGACCAAATGCTTGACGAATTTACCCAAGGCATCGAAAAGAAAATCAAGTGGATTCAACCGTTACTACTCATGGGGATTGGATTCCTCATCGTTTCCATGTATCTGATTTTATTACTACCGACACTAACGATGATTGGAGGAAATTAAAATGAAAATGAAAACAAAGAAAAAAGGCTTCACGTTAATCGAATTACTCGTGTGCCTCTTTATTATTGGCTTGATGATGCTGCTGATTATTCCAAATATTGCTAAGCAGAGAGAAGAGGCTAAGAAAAAGTCAGATGCAGCGATTGTACACGTGGTAAAAACTCAACAACAAGCTTATATGCTTGAAAAGAGTACAAATCAAATTCCAACTGTAGATGAATTGCTTAGAGAAAAGTACATTGATCAGAAGCAATTGGATGCGTACAATAATGCACCACAAGAATTAAAGAATGCGGAGTAGAGCATTTACGCTTGTTGAATGCTTAATTGCGCTCGCCATTGCTTGCTTCTTACTCATACTGACTCCACCTTTGATTAGTCGCTCCTATGTAAATTGGAAGGAAGAAGTATTTCTTAGAGAGTTTGAGCAAGTGATGGATACAGCGCAGATTACAGCTATTTCAACGGGACAAGGTTCGTTTGTAACTGTTTCTGGCGGAATTGTGGAATTAAATTGTCACGGAGCTAGAGAATTGGATAAGAAAATTCGCTTTCCGGATACGATGAAAAGTTATTCTGTTCAAACGTATGGTTTTAAACCCTATAGTGGGAATGTTAGTCAGTTCTCATCCGTGACTTTTGATGGGCAAAATCGCAGGTACACTTATGTTTTTCAATTAGGGGAGGCTAAGTATCATGTTGAAATTACCGAAAAGTAGAGGATATGTATTGCTTGAAGCCTTAATCGGTCTGATGGTTTTGACCGTTATTGTGTCCTTAATCAGTTTTATGATGGGACAACTCTATCACCGTCAACAACTTAAAGGCTGCTTTTTGGATGCTGCAGCTACGCAGTTAATGGATTTACAAGCGAGTGCTACTTATCCTATAGCTGTTAATAAATTGCCGAGCGAAGAGTTTCAAAAGATGAAAAAAGTGACATTTGAAAAAGTAAATACAGCAGCCTCTCCAACAGTGGTGACGGTCTCTTGCGGAGAGCATGAGGAGGTGTTTCAAATCAATGCGATTACTGAGAAAAAAGTCCGGATTTCTGCTCATTGAACACCTAATTGCTCTTGTGATTATCTCGATTAGTTTAGTAGCGTTTATGGGCCTTTCTACGGCCTTTCTAAAAATCAAGGATCGCCTCAATGTTCCTGACGATATTAAATGGCATGTCGCCGTTCAGCAAATGAATTTTAATTACGCTGGCTTTAGGCTGACATCGTTTAATGGCTATGATCCTTATACAGCGCATTTTACAAATACCGTATCTGAGAAAACAGAAGTCATTACGCTTGTTTCTAGTTGGAAAGATGGCGGGAAGATTTATAAAGGAGCAGGAGGAAGTGGAGGACACCAACCATTTCTTTATGGCATTCGTTCGCTATCTATCAAAAGAAACGGGAGCAGGTTAATGATTTCGACAACGCTCAATCAAGGAAGTACTTTTCACTTAAATTTTGCACCGAAAAATCGAGCCATTTATGTCAAAATGAAAGAGGCTAAGGAAAAGAAAAATGACAAACCTTAAAAGAAAAGGAACGCTACTATTTCAGTTTCTGGCGTTACTTGCGATTGCTAGTTTCCTTATTATCGCGCTACTCAAAATTCATGCCCACAACACTCTTGAATATCGCCTTCTGGAAGATGGGTATCGAATGGACATATTGCTTGAGATGGCGAGTCAGACTGTACGACAAAAACTGTCTTTTAATGGGGACGAGATGACTTTTCCAGATACCATTCAATTTTCTAGTGGCACGGTGAGAGTAGAATGGAACGAGAAAGCACATCAATTTACCCTAAAAGCGCACCTTCCAAATGGTCACACAAAGGAAGATACACTATATATTCAGTTTGTAAAATAGGCTAAACACTACATAGCGACTTCTTTTTGTTTTTTTCATTTTCAAGATATGGTATACTTTTCAATGAGAAAATAAAAAGATGGTGAAATAATGACACAAACAATCGGAGAAATTTTAAAAAGTGCAAGGCAATTAAAAGGTTACACTCTTGATGACTTGCAACAAATTACAAAAATTCAAAAACGTTATTTAATCGCAATTGAAGATAATGACTTCGACTTGATGCCAGGTGCGTTTTATACACGCGCATTCATTAAACAAATTGCTGATACAGTTGGATTAGACGGAGCAGCTTTATTAGAAGAACATGCTTCAGAAATCCCGCAAGCTGTTGTGAAGACAACTCCTTCTACAACATATACGACTACTTCAAGTAATCGTTCACGTTTAAATAAAAACAAGAGTAAATGGTCTTCAGTATCAAATACTCTAAAAAATTACTTCCCAACCATTTTATTGGGAATGTTCATCGTAGCGATTATTTTTGCAATCGGGCAAGCTGTATTTAGCAACCGTGCGCAACGCAATACGCCTGTAACGACTCAAGCTACAACGCAAACAGCTGTTGCAGCAGAAACAACTGTTGCTACAACGACAACTGCAGCTCCAGAAGTGACAAGCGTTACTTATTCATATGCAAACGGAAATGCATTGTACTATATTGCGAATGTAAGTAAATTCCCATTAGATGTGAAAGTACTCAATGAAGCAAGAAATGCTTTATGGGCACAAATTTCAGCGGATGGTAAAGTTGTGGCAGACGGAGTTCCAGCTACAAATCAAACAGTGACTGGTTCAATTCCAGAAGGAACAACTACGATTCGTATGGACTTTGGATATACGCCATTAGGTACGATTACTGTTGGTGGTGTTGAACTAACAATTCCTGAAGGTTCAACAGCAACACGTATTTATATCACGATTCAATAGGAGAATTGCGATGAATTTACCAAATAAATTAACCGTATTGCGAATTTTCATGATTCCGGTGTTTATCATCCTCATGTGTTTGCCAAGTGAAGCGCTCGGTGTGATGAGTCTTGTAGGCTCTCAAATCAGTGTAGTTCATTTCTTGGCGATGATTATTTTCGCAGTAGCTAGTTTTACAGATTATCTTGATGGATATTTAGCACGCAAATACAAATTAGTGACAAACTTTGGGAAGTTCGCTGATCCTTTAGCAGATAAAATGCTAGTGATGACCGCATTCATTATGCTTGTGTCATTTAACTTAGCTCCTGCTTGGGTTGTGAGTATCATTGTTTGTCGTGAATTAGCAGTAACAGGGCTTAGACTATTACTGGTGACAGATGGCGAAGTCATGGCAGCTGCTTGGCCAGGGAAAGTAAAAACCGCTACTCAAATGTTGGCAATTATTTTCCTATTAACAGATGATTTGTTCTTTAAGGCCATTGGAATTCCAATCGGACAAATCTTACTTTATAGTTGTTTAGTATTTACAATCTATTCAGGTTTGGATTATTTTGTAAAGAATCGACATGTATTTGCGGATTCATTTACTAAAACAGAATAACAAACGAAGCCTGAAACAGTTGTTTTAGGCTTTTATTTTTACAATAGAGTGTTAAGGAAGGCGAAATTATGAATGCAGAAATCATTGCAGTTGGTACAGAGTTACTAATGGGTCAAATTGTAAACACGAATAGTGCTTACCTTGCCCAAGAATTAGCAAAAAACTCGATTCCAACTTACTATCAACAAGTGGTTGGTGATAATGAAGAAAGAATGTATGAAGCGATTGAATTAGCCGCTTCAAGAAGTGAATTGATTATTTTATCTGGAGGTCTTGGACCAACAACAGATGATATCACTAAACAAGTATTGGCGCGATTTTTAAATGTGCCACTTGTTGAAGATGAGGCAGCTCTTCAAAAAGTGATTGATTTTCACGTGCGTTCTCATCGCGACATGAGTGAAAATAATCGTAGACAGGCACTAGCTTTCGAGGGCGGTACTGTTTTTAAAAATCATAATGGACTTGCAGTTGGTTGTGGTTTTGAAAAAGATGGCCGACAATTCATTGTTCTACCTGGACCACCAAATGAATTAAAAATGATGATGCAAAAAGAAGTGTTACCTTTCTTACGTAAGAAAGTGGGCAAAGTGGATTTATTCGAATCACGTTACTTACGATTCTTTGGAATTGGAGAATCTCGATTAGTAACCATTTTAGAAAATCTAATTGAAGAACAAACAAATCCAACGATTGCTCCATATGCTGGAAAATTTGAAGTGATGCTTCGATTGACAGCCAATGGAAAAACACAAGAAGAATGTACAGAGCTTCTTGATGGGATGGAATTACTCATCCAATCTCAAGTAGGAGAATACTTCTATGGATACGGAGACCATAATACATTACAGGAAGTCACTGTTGATTTGCTAAAAGAATCAGGGCTAACAATTGCCTGTGCTGAAAGTTTAACGGGTGGATTGTTTGCAGCAAGTGTCGTGGCGTTTGAAGGAAGCTCCTCTTATTTCCAAGGAGGAACAGTCGCTTATCAAAGAGAGGCCAAAGAAACGCAACTAGGAATTGACAGTACCTTGCTGGATCAATACGGAATGGTGAGTGCAGAATGCGCCAAAGCGATGGCCGAACAAGCAAGACTCCATTATCAAAGTGATTTGGGAATTTCTTTCACTGGAGTTGCAGGGCCTAGCGAAATGGAAGGGAAAGAAGTCGGAACGATTTTCGTGGCATTAGCCTCTCAAACAGAGGTTGAAGTGTTAGAATTACACCTTGCACGTACTCGTAACGATAACCGTGAATTCGCGGTACAATATGGATGGAATTTACTTAGAAAATATTTATTAAAACAAGCTCGAACAAAATAAGAACAAATGTTCGCATATTGCTTGCGCATGGAATAGAACATA
>CAUPXN010000012.1:0-25706 GCA_963515505.1 uncultured Streptococcus sp. | reverse complement strand
TTATTAGCGCGTAAAAAATGGACGCCATTACGTTGTATCGTTCTTCTATTAGTTGTCGGAATCGGTTTTGCATTCTTAGGAAACGTACTAGGAGTTAAATTCTGGGGTTAGTCCTTGAACAATAAAAATAAGCTAGGCATCATGCCTAGCTTATTTTTTATGCTTTTTAAAAGTCTTTTTTAGTAAGGGCTTTAATACGATCTGCAAGGAATACGGCAACAACTAATTTTCCTAAGTCAGGAAGAATGAATGGATATAAACCGAAGCCAAGAATTTGTTGAAGATCTAAGTTCTTTCCTTGTAATCCTACTAATACAAAGGTCATAAACGGAATTCCGATGACGTAGAAAATGACTTCACCAACAAGAGCGGCAATCACCCATCCGAAGATATTGTTGATACGGTTTCCGATAAATGAAATCACCGGAGCTGCAACCATAAATCCAATAACAAAACCAAATGATGGAGAAATAAATAATGCAGTTCCTCCTCCTAATAAGAAAAGTAATAGGAAGTGAACAAATTGAGCAGCAAAAGCGCCAACTGGTGGCAATAATAATGATGCAAAAATCACTGTGGCTGTTTGAGCTGAGAATGGTACTGGACCAATCGGAATTTTTAAGTAGCTAGATACATAGCAGAGTGCTCCTAGAAGTGCTGCGAGCACAATTGTTTTAATCGATAATTTTTTCATGAGTGTAACTCCTAACTTTTAGTTTTCTGGGCGAATGCTTACTTCGCCATAAGATAATGAATGAATGGCACCGTCATCTGTTTGGACGATAAGATGCCCGTTATTGTCTACGCTTTTTGCAGTGGCAGGATATGTTTTCATACCGCTAATGACATTGACTTTCTTGCCGACAATGATGGAATGGTCTTTGTATTCTTCCATGAAATCTCGCTTGCCAGCGTTGATGTCTTCGTAGCAGTGATTCCATTCTTTTAGGAAACGAGCTACGAATTCATTGCGGCTAAAACCGTCTGGAATTTCTTGCGGAGAAAAGAGGGAACCGATAATCGGTTTTAAATCCTCTGGAATAATAGCGTCATCGATATGCAAGTTAATTCCCATTCCGACAATCAGTGCATCAACTTTTTGAGCTTCAATATTCGTCACGGCTTCTGTTAAGATACCAGCGATTTTTTTATCGTGATAGTAGAGGTCGTTCACCCATTTAATCCCAATTTTTTCATGGATAAAGGATTCCACCGCTCGCGTTGCGGCAACCGCCGTAGCACAAGTGATCAGCGAAATACTGTCCAAATCGCCTTCCGGGAAAATACAGATACTCATATAAAGTCCAGATTTTGGTGGAGAGAGGAATGTTCTTCCTAGTCGTCCACGACCTGCCGTTTGCTCTTCTGCAATAAAGAAGGTAGGGACTCTCGAGCCTGATGCGCCGTATGTTTTAGCCAAATCATTGGTTGAAGTAGTTGTTTCAAAAACTTGAATATCCCAATCTTGAAGAGCCTCTCCCAAATGAGAGCGAATGCCTTCAAGGGTTAACAAATCCTTCTGTCTGGATAATTGATACCCAACTTTTGTACTTGAGGTGATTTCGTAGCCATCTTTTTTTAATTGCTGGATGGCTTTCCACACAGCCGTACGAGAAAGGTTCAGTTGCTCTGCGATATCTTGTCCTGAAAGAGGTTTGTCCACTGTACTATATAAAAGATGTAAAACGTCCTGTTTAGTGCTCATAATATCCTCCTTTCATCAGTATTCATGTTTTTAAGTGTAACAGATTTGAAATGATTGTCAACTATTGAATTTTTAAAGGTTAACAATAGATGCAAACGATTAAAAGATAGCGGATTCTACTGTGAACATGGTATAATAATTGAGAACATTTAGTGAAAGGAATTTGAGTATGAAAAAATTAGTCATTAACGGCGGTAAACCACTTAAAGGGGAAGTAACCATTAGTGGAGCTAAAAACAGTACAGTAGCTTTAATTCCGGCTGCTATTATCGCGAATGAACCAGTCGTATTAGAGGGTGTCCCTGAGATTCAGGACGTAGATGCCTTAATTGAAATTTTGAATGATTTTAACGTAAAAACAGAATTCGTTGATGGAACGTTAACCATCGACCCAAGAGAAATGAAATCTATCCCAATGCCAAAAGGGAAAATCCAAAGCATGCGTGCGTCTTATTATTTTATGGGAGCAACTCTTGCTAAATTCGGTGAAGGGGTTGTTGGACTTCCAGGTGGCTGCTTCTTAGGCCCTCGTCCAATTGACCAACATTTAAAAGGTTTCAAAGCGCTTGGTGCTGATGTGAGAGACCATGATGGTGCTATCTACTTATCTACTGGCGAAGAAGGCCTTGTGGGTACGAAAATTTATATGGACGTTGTATCTGTAGGTGCGACAATTAATGTATTGCTAGCATCCGTTCGTGCAAAAGGAAAAACCATTATCGAAAATGCAGCGCGCGAGCCTGAAATTATCGACGTTGTAAACTTATTAAATAAAATGGGTGCCAATATTAAAGGTGCTGGAACAAGCATCATTCGTGTGGAAGGTGTAGAAAGCTTACATGGATGTACACATACGATTATTCCAGACCGTATTGAAGCAGGAACGTATTTATCAATTGCGGCAGCAGTTGGTGAGGGAGTTCGTGTGAAAAACGTGATTTTCGAACACTTAGAAAGCCTGATTGCGAAAATGAACGAAATGGGCGTGAAGATGGAAGTTGGCGAAGACGATATTTATGTTTACCCGACAAATGAGTTAAAAGCAGTCAATATTAAAACAATGCCTTATCCAGGCTTTGCGACAGACTTGCAACAAACTATCACGCCGCTCTTTAGTAAAGCAACAGGAACAGCAATGGTTGTCGATACGATTTATCCAAAACGTGTTGGTCACGTACCAGAATTAAATCGCATGGGCGCTCGTGGAAAAGTGATTGAAGATATCATTACATTTGAAGGACCAACACCATTAGTCGGTGCCGAAGTGGCGGCTAGCGATCTTCGTGCTGGAGCTGGACTTGTGGTAGCTGGACTAATGGCTGAAGGAACAACGAAAATTTCAAATATCGGACATATTCTACGTGGTTATTCAAATATTGTTGAAAAACTACAAGCATTAGGTGCTGATATTTCGATGATTGAAGAGTAAGAAGGGGCATTATGTCAGAACAAGTGGAAACTGTAACGCTACAAAGCTTACAAGAAAAAACTTTAAAAGAGATGTACGGCTTTGCCAAACATTATAAAATTCCTTATTACGGTCAAATGAATAAAAAGGAATTGGCGCTTGCGATTCTTCGTGCTCAAGAAGAAGCTACTGGATTTTTCCAAGTGGAAGGTGTCTTAGACATTAACCGCGCAGAAGGCTTTGGATTTCTAAGACCGATTAACTATTCAAGCAGTCAGGAAGATATTTATATTTCTTCTTCGCAAATTCGCCGTTTCGACCTTCGAAATGGGGACCTTGTGAGTGGGACAGCACGTCCACCACGTCAAGGTGAGAAATTTAATGGGTTGATGCAAGTTGGTTTCGTGAATGGAAAAGATCCCGAAGAAGCCAAAGAGCGTGACCATTTCCCAGGACTTACACCATTGTATCCTGAAAAACAAATGGTGCTAGAAACGACACGTGGTCGCATCGCTTCTCGTATGTTGGATTTAATTTGCCCGATTGGTTTTGGGCAACGTGGACTTATTGTAGCACCACCAAAAGCAGGGAAGACAAGCTTACTTAAAGAAATCGCTAATGGAATTACGACGAATTATCCAGAAGCCGAATTGATTATTTTACTCATCGATGAACGACCTGAAGAGGTAACGGACATCGAGAGAACGGTGGATGCAGAAGTGGTGTATTCTACATTTGACCAGCTTCCAGAAAACCACATTAAAATTAGTGAATTAGTGCTGGAACGTGCGCTACGTCTTGTAGAAGATGGACGTGACGTGATTATCTTGATGGATAGTCTTACGCGTCTTGCCCGTGCGTATAACTTAACGATTCCACCTTCAGGAAGAACATTGAGTGGTGGGATTGACCCCGCTGCCTTGTATCGTCCGAAGAAATTCTTTGGTTCGGCTCGAAATATTGAAGAGGGCGGTAGCCTAACGATTCTTGCGACAGCGTTAGTGGAAACAGGAAGCCGTATGGATGATGTGATTTATGAAGAGTTCAAAGGAACGGGAAATTCGGAAATTCATCTTTCTAGAGAGTTAGCGGAAAGACGAGTATTCCCAGCCATTGATGTGAAACGGTCAGGAACACGTAAAGAGGACATGCTCCTTTCACAAGAAACGCTGGAAGCCATTTGGAAAGTGCGTCATGCCATTAAAGGAGACGGGCTTGAAACGAGTGAGCAACTCGTGAAGCAATTAAGAGAAACGAAATCGAATGCCGATTTCATTCGTCGCCTTAGTTTATTAGATTAGAACTAAAATCCCTAAGAGTTTTCTTAGGGTTTTTATTTTTTCAAAAGGTTACAAAAGAAGATGAAAGGAGATTTCAAATAGATTGCTCCTTGTGGTAAAATGGAAAAAGGAGTGATTTTACGTGAAAAAGAAAAAAGTAATCAAAACAAATGCAGTTCGAATGGTCGAACAAGCGAAAGTTCCATATGCCATTCATGAATATGATGTGGATACAGCACACCTTGATGCGATTCATGCAGCACAGGGGATGGGGATTCCCGTTGAGGAAGTCTACAAAACCATCGTATTAACGGGCGATAAGACTGGACATTTAGTCGCTTGTATTGCGGCTCACCGCGAATTAGATTTAAAGACGATTGCGAAAGTTTCAGGAAATAAACGCGTAGAATTATTATCACTAGATAAACTGGAACCATTAACAGGATATGTACGCGGAGGATGTTCACCGATTGGAATGAAGAAGAAATTCCCAACCTTCATCGAGCATCATGCGATGGATCAAAAAACGATTCGTATTTCTGCGGGAAAACGTGGACTTCAATTAGAAATTGCACCACAGGATTTACAACAGTTAACACAAGCAACAGTATTTGAAAATCATCCAGATGAGGTGGAAGCATGAGTGAAGTAACGATTCTTCACATCAATGATATGCACTCGAACTTTCACTCCATAAAGACACAAACGCGCTTTATGAAAGAGCGTAGAGCCACTCTTGAGGCGGAGGGGCAGAAGGTGTTTGGCATTGATTTAGGAGACCTTATTGACCGTGTACATCCACTGGTCGAAGCTGAAGATGGAAAGATTGCGTCAAGAGTGTTGAACGAAGAGCAAATCGATTTTGCGACCCTTGGAAATAACGAAGGGACGGCATACACACCGCTTGAGTTAGAGGCAGCTTATGAAGGTCGCAAGTTCGAAGTGATTATTTCGAATGTCAAATGGGCGTCTACTGGAGATGTTCCTCCGTTTGCAAAAGAAGTTCATTTTGAAAAAGTGGACGACTGCAGTATCGCCTTCATTGGACTAACGGCATCGTATCCAGAAAGCTATGGCCCAAATGGCTATTTGATTGAAGAGCCGATGGATGCCTTGAAGCGCCTTGTACCGACGCTTGCAGCAGGTGGTCATCAGATTATCTTGCTGTCTCATTTAGGAATTGAAATGGATCATCTGATTGCCGAAACTTATCCAGAAATTCAAGTGATTCTCGGGGCACATACGCATCATTTCTTCGAGGAAGGAAAATGGGTAAATCAGACACTGCTAACCGGTGGGTTTAAGTATGGCGCTTATATTGGCGAACTTCATTTGAAGACAGAAGGCAGTCGCTTGATTCCTCTTTCGGACAAAATGATTGCAGTAGAGGATTTAAAAGAGGATTCGACTATTGATGAAGGAGAAGCACTTCGCCAAGAAGGGATTGCGCTCTTGCAAGAAGAAGTGGTACTCCCGCATATTCCTGCATATTCCGTAAAAGAACTAGCTCTTCTCTCGCTAGAAGCGATGACGAGACAAACAGGAGTTTCGGTAGCATTTACTTATACTGGACTTTTCGTAGTTCCGTTTAAAGAAGGTCCACTTACAAAGTTTGATTTGCATGAATGTATGCCACATCCGATTCATTTGAACAAGAGTCGGTTTAAAGTGTCTGATTTCAAAAAACTATTGCGCATTTTTGAAGAAGAGCAGCCTGAATTACTAGAAAAAGCTATTCGTGGATATGGTTTTCGTGGTAAACTGTTTGGAGAGATCCTTTATACAGGATTCCAGTTCGCTAGTGGCGAAATCCTAATGGATGGAAGAAAGTTGGCAGACGATGAGTTTATTACATTTGTTTGCCCAGACCATATGCGATTCGTTCCATCTTTCCCGATCATTGAAGAAAAAGGGGACAACGAAATTATTTATCCAGATTTATTAAGAACGATTATTGAAAAAGAATTAGTATTCAAAGAAAGGAAGAATCATGACTGAACAGAAAGCAGAAACACTTTCACAGGAATTAAGTCAAGTCTTAGAAGAGATTGTGACAACGCCTGAAGAAGAAGTGAAGCGTGCGGTAATGGTTGGCGATACAACCGTGATGATTGATGATGTGCATTATGAAATCGTCGAAGACTACCGTGACGGATTTAATATTGAAGCGTTAAACGAGCGCTATAATGATATTTTTGAGCGCTATGATTACATCGTTGGCGACTGGGGCCATGAGAAATTACGTTTGAAAGGTTTCTTCAAACATTCGCATAAATTGGCGACTCCGGACCGCGATATCGATTATTTACAAGAATATTTATTAGAATATTGTAATTTTGGATGCCAATATTTCGTATTGGAAAGAGACCCAGAGGCGCAACATAAGCCAGTTGTGGAAGAAGAAAAACCACAGCAACGTCCAAGACGTGAACGCAATAATCAACGCAAACGTCAAAACAATCAACGCAGAGAACATGTATTTAGTCCGGCGGATTTAGATAGTCCAGTCCGTTCAAATAACAAGCGTAAGTTTAAAGAGAAGTCTCAAAACCGTCAGAAGAAACGCAATAATGAGACAAATCAAAAGACGAAAAAAGATCAATCGTTTAACTTAAAAGAATTTATTCCAAAAGAAACGATGAAAGAAAAAGAATATGAAGGCAATAACTTCAAACCAAAACAAAAGAAATCTTCGCAACATTTCTCAATGAAAGAAGTCGAGAAACCAACAAGTAGCAAAGTGAAGAAGAGCCCTATGAAATCCACTCAGAAGAAAGGATTCCATATTCGAGAAAACCAACAAAGAGGTAACTAAATGTATAAAGCATATTTTATTGATTTAGATGGAACAATGTATCGCGGAAAAGACCGTATTCCAACGGCCGAAGCATTTATTAAGAGATTGCAAGAAGCCCAAATTCCATTCCTATTTGTAACAAACAACGCTACAAAAACACCTGCACAAGTAGCTGAAAACTTACGTGTGAACTATGGCACTGAAGTTTCTGCAGACGAAGTGTATACAAGCGGTGTGGCTGCGGTGGATTACTTGAAGTCTCATTTCAACGTGAACCGTGTCATGGTCATCGGGGAAGAAGCGATTAAAAATCAAGTCGAAGCAGCTGGATACACGCTTGTTTCTGAAGAACCAGAAGTCGTGTTGCAGTCCCTTGACCGTAATGTGACTTATAAAGACTTAGAAACAGCAACGCTCGCGATTCGCAGCGGTGCGACATATATCGTAACGAATATCGATTCAAACTTACCAAGCGAAAAAGGTCCAATTCCAGGGTCAGGTGCCATCACGGGTTTCTTAAAAGTGGCGACACAAGTAGAGCCGATTATTATCGGTAAACCAAGTAGCGTGATTATGGAGTCGGCATTGGATTATTTAAACGCTAAATTCCCAGACCGTCATTTTACAAAAGAAGATATCGCAATGGTTGGAGATAACTACCAAACGGATATTCAAGCCGGAATTCAATACGGCATGGATACGCTGATGGTATTAACAGGATTTTCAACTCGTGAAGACTTAGAAAAAGTGGAAGAACAACCAACGCACTTGGTAGAGGACTTGAGTGAATGGACTATTTAACAAGAACTTACCGCGTGCCTAAATGGATTACTTCCATCGCGCTATTCCTCTTCTTTTTAAGTTTAGGAATTACGTTTGTGATTTTCTTTGAGCCGATGTATCACTGGTCGATTGGTTGGTTTGGAGTGGAAAAGCTCACTGGTTACAGTGCAGATACGCTTAAGATGAACTATCATGAACTCATCGGGTACTTAACGAATCCATTGAACGATACATTGAAGATGACTGATTTTCCAAGTTCAGAGCAAGGACTGTTCCATTTCTTTGAAGTGAAGCGTCTCTTCTTCGTGAATTTTGCGGTGCTACTCGCTTCAGGGCTTATTAGTTTCTTTGGGGTGAGATATTTACGACAAAGAAGACAAACATGGCAATTACGTAGACCCATTCGTTGGCTTGTTTTAATTCCAGTTGTCGTCTGTTTTGCGATTGCGGCATTCTTTGATACGCTCTTTGTGAAGTTCCATCAAGTGTTCTTTAACAATGATGCGTGGATGTTCGATCCAAAAAATGACCCGATTATTTTAGCATTGCCTGAAGAGTTCTTTATGCTTTGTTTTGCCGTCGTATTCACCTTTTTATTGGTGGGGCTTTTAGGGACAAACGTTGCGATTAAGCGATTAAAAGAAATTTAAAACAGTAAGAAACGAGGAGCTTCTTTCGAAAAGGAAGAGTTCTCGTTTTTTTGTGCCCAAAAAATTCGCATATGAGCGGAATTTCACACAAAAAAATGCTACAATGTAAACGATAAACATTTAACGAAATATGGAGTGGAAAAATGAAATTATCAATTATTGTCCCTTTTTTTAATGAGGAAAATATGATTCAAAAAATGTATGATGCCTTAGTAGAAGAAGTGAATAAGCTTAATAAAATGGAATTTGAAATAATTTTTATTAATGATGGTAGTAAAGACCGTACTTTTGAAATAATGCGTGCAATTGCAGATGCTGATTCTCGCGTGAAATATATTAGTTTCAGCAGAAACTTTGGGAAAGAAGCTGGGACGATAGCTGGTCTTGAATATGCAACAGGAGAAGCTGTGATTTTGATGGATGGAGACTTACAACATCCACCTGCGATGATTTCACAAATGATTGATGCGTATGAAGAAGGGTATGACGTTGTGAGTGCCCGTCGTACACGTACAGGTGAAAAACCACACCGTACATTTTTAGCAAAACATTTCTATCGTCTTGCCAATAAAATGATGGATATCGAATTAATGGATGGAGTATCTGAATTCCGTCTATTTAGCCGTAAAGCAGTTCGCGCTATCCTTTCATTACAAGAATACAACCGATTCTCTAAAGGGATTTTCTCTTGGATTGGTTTTAAAGAAAAAGTCATCGAATATGAAAACCAAGTTCGTACAGTGGGTGAAACGAAATATTCATTGAAGTTCTCATTAAACTATGCGATTCAAGGGATTATATCGTTCAATGATAAACCGCTTCGTATGTGTATTAACTTCGGTTTATTCTGTTTATTAATCTCTTTAGCATACGTTCTTTGGACATTTGTTCAATATTTCGTAGCGCCGGATTCACTTGTGAGTGGATACTTCACAACGATTTTCTCTGTCGTCCTCTTTGGTGGAATTCAATTGATTTCGATTGGGGTATTAGGAGAGTACATCGGTAAGATTTACTACGAAGTGAAGAAACGTCCGCATTACTTAGTAGATGAAACGAACATGACGGTGAAAGGAGAGCAACATGACGACTAAGAAAAAAGTCTATTTAGCCAGTTTCCTAGCGCCAATGATTCTCATCTTTATCGCTTGGGCGATTGATGGCTTCTTCCCGTTTGGTGCAAAGTCACTGATGGCGGTTGACTTTAACGCACAGTACATCGGGCTATATGCTTATTTCAAACATCTATTCCTAAATTGGGATTGGAGTAGCTTCTTCTATTCGTTCTCGAAATCAATTGGGGGCGGAATGCTTGGTATTTGGGGATTTAACTTATTAAGCCCGTTTAACTTCCTATTCCTCTTCTTCTCTGAAGAAAACTTCCAATGGATTGTGCCTGTTGTGATTGCCTTGCGTTATGGAGTGATGGGTGTAACGATGACTCATTTCCTTGTGAAGCGTTATGACGGTTTGAAGAAAAAAGCTTACTTACTTCCAATCGTAGCAACGATTTATGCCTTAAACGGATTTAACGTTAGCTACCAAATGAACCCAATTTTCTACGATGGCATGATTATGTTGCCATTAGTGCTGATTGGGGTAGAACAAGTGCTTGATAATGAGTCTCCACGAGGCTATATCGGAATGCTTGCTCTAGCGTTATTTGTACACTTCTATATGGGTTATATGACATGTATTTTCGTAGTCATCTACGCATTGTTCTATGTCATCCGTTCAAAAGAATTTACAAATATTAAAGTGGTATTTGAACGCATGTTAAAACTCGCCTGCGCTTCGATTATCGCAGTCGGGATGGTTGCAGCGATTCTATTGCCAATCATCATCAGTTTAGTTTCTACTAAGGGTGGTTTGCAAAACTCATTGAAATTTGAGTGGACATTGCAAATTAACCCGCTTGAGATTTTATCGAAATTATTCCTTGGCTCATTCGATAATGATTCATGGCCAGCAGGTCCAAACTTGCCAAATATTTATGTGGCGAGCTTCGGGATTTTAGGAACCATTTACTACTTTATCTCTAAGAAAATTACAAAATGGGGTAAGGTCGCTGCAGGTTTTGTATTAGTTATTTTCCTAATCTCTTGTGCACATGAATTTACAAGTAAATTATGGCATATGGGACAAAATCCGGCTGGATTCTTCTACCGCTTCTCATGGATTATCGCTTTCTTCTTAGTGTACCTAGCTTACTTAAGCTTACGCGAAGTCGAACGATTTACCGCAAAAGAAGCAAGTATCTTATTTGTGGGAATGGCGATTATTTTTGGGATCGTTCAATTCCAAGAACATTCATTCTTAACAATTTGGCAACGTATTGCGACTCTTGGTATTTTCATGATTATGCTTCTTGTTCTGTTCTGGACAAAAGCGAAGAAACCATGGACAGTGATTGCAGTATTAACGGCGGTTGAATTGACAGCGAATGCGGCCATTGTTCAGTCGCGTGTCGGATATACAGATGCGTATAAATATCACGATGCGGTTCTTCAATTGAAAGATGCCATCAATCCAATTCGCCCTGATGATACGGATTTCTATCGTATCAATAAGACATTTAACTTAAGTAAAAACGATCCGTTTATGGTCGATTACCCAGGTTTATCAGTATTTAGTTCGAACTTAGAAAATAGTACGCGTGATTTATTTGACCGCTTAGGAAATAACGGGATTAACGCGACAACGTACTACCAAGGAACACCGCTGCAAGATGCGCTCTTCTCAGTGAAATACTTAGTGGCGCCAAAACCAGTGTATACAAAAGAATATCCTGATACTTCGAAAATGTATGTCTTCGGAAATATGGTAACGCGTAAAGATATTACGTCGAAAGAACCAGTATACGAAGCAACAAGAACGAAGACATATGAAACAGGATTGATCTTACCAATCGCTTATGGTGTGAATGATGCGACAGTGAATGTAAAACTGGAAAATCATCAACCAATTCAAAACCATAACAAGATTGTTCAAGCAATGGGAGCCACAAGTGAAAATTACTTAACGCTTCTAGCAGCCAACGAAGTGAAGTTGGATAATATGGAAGTTCCTGATTCTTCTAAACCAGAAACGTATAAACGTGTGGATTCATCAAAACCAGGAACAATTACGTATCATTTAGTACCGCAGTCTTCTGAAGATTACTGGGTATCGATTCCTCAAAAACTTTCTCATACGAATAAAAACAAAGTGAGAATTTTACTCAATGGAAATACGTATGACTTCCAAGATAAATTCCAACAAACACAACTTATTCAAGTGGCCCATGATTCACTTGGAAAAGCCGTTGATTTAACGATTGAAATTGACACAGATGACGAATACAACTTGTCAGGATTACGCCTAGCGCGTTCAAATAGTGCCTTAGTAAATCGCATGATTGAAGAGCGTCAACTTCAAGGGATGAAAGTCACTCATTGGAATGATAGTCATATTCAAGGGACTGTGAAAATCACAGACGATAGCACATGGATGATGACAAGTATTCCATATGAAAAGGGCTGGACGGTTAAAGTCGATGGTCAAGTCGTTGGAACTGCTAAAGTTTGGGATAGTCTTCTTGCTTTCCAAATTACACCTGGTGAACATACAATTGAGATGACTTATATGCCAGAAGGATTTATGGCAGGTTTCGTGATTTCAATCTTATCAATTTGTATTTATGTGTTAGCCATTTATAAAAAATGGATTTAATTGAATAGGAGTAGACTATAATGACAATTTCAAAAATGAAATTAAAATATAGTTCGCTATTCTTCGTTCCATTTGTGGTGATGTTGGGGGTCTTCCTAAGTTTAGGATTGACCCCTTTTTCGCAAAATTCGATTCATAGCGGAGACTTTCTTTCTCAATATTTTCCGCTTTATATCGGATTGCATAAACTATTTTGGAGTGGAGATTTTAGTGGTCTATTTTGGTCCTTCGAGAAATCACTTGGAGGGGCCATGCCAAGTGTCTGGGGCTTTAATAGTTTAAGTCCATTCACGTTTTTATATGTGATCTTTCCAATTTCAAGTTTTCAAGTCCTTAGCTACGTGATTCCTCTTCTACGTGCTGGGGGCATGGGAGTCATCTTTGGTTACTTCTTAGAAAAGAAATTCCAAGGCGTGTCGAAACATTACTGGTTATCGTTAGGATTAGCTTCGTCATATGCCCTTAGCGGATTTGTCGTATCGCAACAGTACAATCCTAATTTCTTAGATAATCTGATCTATATTCCGTTTATTCTCTTGGGAATTGAAGAGGTGGCAAGTGGGAAGCGTTCGGTGAAATTACCGCTGTTTCTTGCCATTAGTTTAATAACGGATTTTTATACAGGGTATATGATGTGTCTCTTTGTGGCGCTCTATACATTTTATGTGGTCTTCTCGTCGGATGCTTCATTGAAAGAGGCCGTACAGAGAATAGCGAGAGTCGCGTTATTTGCACTCATAGGTGTAGGACTTGCAGCATTTTGGCTATTACCCGTCTTTAGTGCTTTGCTTGAAAGTAAGGCGAGCGCGGGCAGCACCTTTGCATGGTCTTGGAATTCCGTGAATGATTTAGTCGCTATGCCGCAAAAATTCATCTTAGGATCCTTTGGTGAAAAAGAGTGGGGCGATTCTAAGGCATTACCGCAACTCTTTATCGGGGGCTTAGGACTCTTTGGACTATGTACGTTCTTTGCTAAAAGAGAGATTACACTTCGTAAGAAATTAGCAGCGACAGTTGTGTTGCTTGTCTTATTGCTTTCGTTTTCGATTCAAGGCTCCGATCAAATTTGGCATATGGGACAACGCCCGGTCGGTTTCTACTTTAGAAATTCATGGGTAGCCAATAGCTTTATGCTAGTGCTAGCATCCGAAAGCTTAATGCAGTGGAAAGATGAATTCCGCTTGAATGAGTTTTTAGTGGTCATCTTTGGATTTGGGTCAATTCTAGTGTTGTCGACTCTAAGAAGTCTGCAATATGTTGAGACCTCACAGAAAATACTCGCGTTTATTATTTGGACGATTATCTTATTAGCTTTCTTCTTTAGAAGAGCTGAAAGAGTTCGTAGGCTTCAATTAACAGCCGGAGTCGTGATTGTCGAGTTAATGGTGAGTTCCTTTGTTGGATTTAGACGAGCACCTTATTTTATCGGTAATGCAGGATTAAAGGAACAAATGGAATTTGCGATAGCTTTTGATAAAGAAGGATATAGCTATCAAAGTACGTTTACGCGAATGGAAATGCATAAAGGATTGTCGCACGCGAATTTCCCAATCGCATTTGGATATAATGGCGCTTCGCATTTTACATCAAGTTTAGAGCATGAACTGATTGAAGAGATGAGCCATCTAGGTCTCCCAACGTCTCAATCAGTGGCGAACTATACCGACCGCAATGTGATTTTGGATTCGCTGTTTGGAGTTTCACGCTTTATGATGGACGGCGATGAAAAACGCGTCTATGCCGATGTGCGTGGTATGTATGCCAAAGAAGGAACGATGAAGAATTTTACAGTTTACCGCAATCCATATGCGTTTTCTCTTGGTTATTTAACGAATGAAAATACAGCAACCAATATTGCTTTTGAAAAAAATCAACCAGTAGCTAATCTCAATCAGCTCTTGCAAGTCATTGGTCTCTCTGGAACAAACGCACTGACGGAGGTTAATGTAGGCGAACCTGTTACGACGAATTTAACGAAGGGGCAGGAGAAATACACGCTAACAAATGAGGCGGAACCTGCTAAAATTGAATGGAAGTTCAATCTACAACCAAATAAATTGTATTTTGTCGAGATTCCAGAACGTCAAGCGGGTTCCGTCATTAAATCTCAAGTGATGCTAAATGGTATCGGTTATCCGTATGAGAATCGATTCCACGAGAATCAATTGTGGACGATTGGAAATGGAAACTTAGACCAGATGCTTACCTTTGCGATTGAGAATGCAAAAGTGAAAGAGTGGGATCTACGTGGCTTCAAGTTCTACTCGATTGATATCACAACACTTGCGAATGCATTAACGCAGTATAAGAAAGCCAATGATATTACAATTGAGTCGTATACAAACGCGATGGTGAAGGCACATGTCACTGTAACTAATAGTGAGCAGTCCTTTGCGACCTTTACGATTCCATACCATTCTGGTTGGAGCGTGACGGTGGATGGTAAGAAGCAAGAAGTGAAAAAAGCGCTTGGCTTCTTTATGGGCGTTTCGCTGACAGAAGGAGAACACGAGATTGTTTGGAGTTATACTCCACCAGGATTACATCTTGGAATGTTCATTTCTGTTTCGTCGCTTCTCTTACTGATTTTCCTATGGAAAAAGCATAAAAATTAAATAGATTGTTATTAAAATAGTCTCTGAAATCGTGCTGATTTTAGAGATTATTTTTTTTTTGTGTTTTTTATAGGCCGTACTTTTGTAATTGAGAGGTGTTCATGGGTATAATGGCTTGTTAATTAGTGAAAGGGAAGTGATGAAGTGATGGATGCGACAAGTTTAGCCGAAGACGTTCGTTTGAAAAAAGTGAGTCCATTAGAATTAGTAACAGAAACGATTCAACGCGCGCGCACGCTTAATCCTTCTCTGAATGCCATTGTTTATGAGCAATATGAAGAGGCGCTTGAAAAAGCAAAAAACTTTAAACCGACGAATCAACCATTTGCGGGAGTTCCTATTTTTCTAAAAGACTTAGGGCAAGAACAAAAAGGAAGCGTCTGTACATATGGCTCGCGTTTATTCAAGGATGTAAAAAGCGCTCAGACTGATAACTTTGTCAAACGGCTAGAAGAACTCGGTTTTATCATTATGGGTCGTACCAATACTCCAGAATTTGGATTCAAGACCGTCAGTGATGCCGCACTCCATGGACCCGTTCGAAATGCGGTGAACCCTGAGCGAAACGCTGGAGGATCTAGTGGAGGGGCAGCTGCTGTTGTAGCGAGTGGGATTGTCCCAATTGCAGCAGCAAGCGATGGTGGTGGATCGATTCGAATCCCTGCCAGTCATAATGGATTGATTGGACTGAAACCCTCTAGAGGTCGTGTGATTGTTGGACCAGGTTCCTATCGTGGATGGAATGGCGCAACTGTTCATTTTGCGCTGACAAAAACGGTCCAAGATACAAGGAACTTATTATTTCATATGCAAGAGTGCCAGATGGAAAGCCCGTTTCCATTGCCGAAACTGAGTTACGAACAGCTTTATAAGACAGAAAAAATAAAACCATTAAGAGTGGCCGTGTTGTTAAAGTCACCAGTGGGAGAGGCGGTCTCTAAGGATTCGGTGGATGCCGTAATGAAGATTGCGAATTTCTTTGAAAATCATGGGCACTCCGTAACCATTCTTCAAAAGGACCCAGTAGATGGTGTTGATCTGCAAAAAGGATTTTATATTATTAGTGCAGTGGAGACAGCGTTGATGTTCCAAAATATTGAACGCCAACTACAGCGCCAAATAACGCGTGACGATATGGAATTAATGACATGGGCGATTTATCGTAGTGGCCTGGATATTTCAGGAATGGAGTACTCTAAAGTGGCTTCAAGTTGGGATAATTATGCCGAGCAGATGGCACAGTTACACGAGCAGTACGATGTGCTGCTGTTACCGACAGTTGCACAGGCGGCGCCGAGTCTTGTTCCGTATCAATTATCTACGGATTTACAATCCGAACTCGGTCGCATTGATGATTTTACAAAAGACCAAAAGCAGCAATTACTCTGGGAAATGTTCGAGGAGAGCGTAGCCGATACGCCGTTTACGCAGCGATTTAATATTACAGGACAACCCGCAATCAGTTTGCCAGTACACCGCACCAAAGACGGACTGCCGATTGGAGTGCAACTCGCTGCAGCAAAAGGAAGAGAAGATTTGCTCCTACAAATCGCAGAATGGTTTGAACAAGAACAATTATTACAAGTAACAAAACAGTAGAAAGAAGTGAAAGTGTGTTAGAAACAGAAGCTTTATTTAAGCCTTTCGAATTAAAAAAAGGAGTCACATTGGACAATCGATTTGTGCTTTCTCCAATGGTGACGAACTCTTCAACGAAAGAAGGTCATATTACAGAGGATGATTTAAAATACGCCGAGCGTCGTGCACACTCTGCAGCCCTTCAAATTACAGGGGCGGCATATGTGAACAAGCACGGACAGCTATTTGAGTATGGTTTTAGTGCGACTTCTCTAGACGATATCGAAGGCTTAACCAAACTAGCCAAAGCAATGAAATCAGGCGGAGCGAAGGCCATCTTACAATTAACGCATGCAGGACGTTTTGCAAGCCATGCCTTAAACCGTGACCGCTATGTGTATGGTCCTAGTGCGATGACATTGCAATCGCCGTTCCCACATGAAGTGAAAGAATTAACCGTAGAAGAAATTCATGGCATCATCGAAGATTATCGCCGTGCTGCTCAAATTGCCATCCAGTCTGGATTCGACGGTTTAGAAATTTCATCGGCACAACGATTACTTATCCAAACCTTCTTCTCAACGTTCTCAAACGAGCGTATAGATGAGTATGGCTGTAAGACATTAGAAGACCGTTCAAGAATCGGGATGGAAGTCTTAACGGCGGTTCAAGAAGTGATTGATGAATATGCCTCAGAAGAGTTTATTCTTGGATTTCGTGCGACTCCTGAAGAAACGCGTGGAAATCAAATTGGATACACCGTAGATGAGTTTCTTGAGTTCTTCGAAGAGGCGCTTAAGAAATTGAATATTAACTACTTAGCCATTGCAAGCTGGGGACATGATGTTTTCAGAAATAAAGTTCGTGCTAAAGGACCGCATCAAGGCGAACTCGTGAATAAAGTCGTCTATGACCGCTTAAAAGGACGCGTGGCAGTGATTGCTTCAGGCGGCATTAATTCTAAAGAAAAAGCCCTTGAAGCATTGGAAAATGCAGATTTAGTCGGGCTATCAACACCGTTTATCACGGATCCAGAATTTGCCGTGAAGATTCAAGAAGGAAATGAATCAGATATTCAATTAACGATTAAACCAGAAGCCCTCGAAGCCTTAGCGATTCCAAAGGCGGCTTTCAAGGATATCGTTCCTTTAATGGACTTTGGAGAGTCGCTTGAAAAAGAAGCCAGAGATTTCTTCAGAGGGTTAGAAGCGAACTACGAGGGGAGAGAGACGGATGAAAATTAGTCTATTAGATTATGGTCTCGTAGATGAAGGAAAGACGAGCGCAGAAGCTGTTCGTGAAACATTGGAGTTGGCGCAATTAGCAGACGAACTTGGATTTCATCGATTCTGGGTGAGTGAACATCATAATGTGCCAGCGCTCTCGATTAGTGCTCCAGAAGTGGTGATTCCGTACCTTGCTAGCCACACGAAGAACATCCATATTGGTTCGGGTGGAATCATGGGGCTTCATTATTCGCCGTATAAAGTAGCTGAAATCATGTCAACGCTAGAAGGACTATTCCCAGGACGTGTGGATATCGGTCTTGGTAATTCCCCAGGAACGCCGCTTGTAGGTCGTAATTTGCAGTCGCTTTATTCGAAAGAGCAATACGCCTTGTGGTTAGAAAAATTGCAGCACTATTTAAATGAAGCGCGTCATAAAGGTGTGGTCGTTCCAGAAGTGGCGACTGTTCCAGAGCAGTTCCTTCTTGGAATGGGAGGTCAGTCGATTGAGTCAGCGGCAACTCTTGGTTTGAGTTTTGTATATGGTGTATTTCCGTATATTCCTCAAGACCCTGTGGAGTTGGCGAAAAGTCTTTCCAAGAAATATCGTAGCACCTTTAAGTCAGGCCCACATAGTAAGCCAAGCAACTTCGTACTAGCGGTATTTGTGGTTATTGCAGATACGAGTGAAGAAGCCGAAGAGATGGCGAAACCATTAGATTTATGGATGCTTGGAAAACAAGATTTTTCAGAATTTCATACCTTCCCAACACGAAAAGATGTGGAAACATATGAATTAACTCAGCGTGACCGTGAAAAAATCGCAAGCAACCGCAGTCGACTCATTGTGGGAAACCCACGTGAAGTTTACGAGCAAATGGAGACGCTAAGAGCAGTCTCTAATCCTGACGAGTTATTATTTATTCCACTCGTCGGTTCCATTGAAAAAAGAAAACGTTCAGTAGAATTACTTGCTGAATTATATAAAGGAGAAAGATAAAATGAGAAAATTTGCTAACTTTTTATGGATTGATAAAGAAGGAGAAAACTACACGATTCGTATGACTCCAGAACTTCAAGATGATGTCGGTACAATTGGATTCGTTCAATTCAATATGGACGATCAATTAGAAGCTGAAGACGAAATCTTAAGTTTAGAAGCAAGTAAAACAGTGATGTCGATTGTGACTCCACTTGCAGGGAAAGTCGTAGCTAGAAATTTAGCGGCAACAGAAGATCCTAAATTATTAAACTCTGAAAAACCAGAAGAACACTGGTTAGTGACATTAACGAATGTTGATGAAGCAGCATTCTTGGCATTAGAAGATGAATAATCATAAAGAAGAGCAGTTGCTCAAACAAATGATTGAAATCCTGGCTCAGGAATCAGGAGAAACCGTATCAGTTAAAGGAAAAACTCCAGAAGAGTTGAAAGCGGAATGGCGAGGGCTTGTGAATGTAAGACAACCAAAAGAGGCTTCTGCAGAATATATCGCTTTAGAGAAAGAATATTTAAAAGAGTACCATTCACCAAGAGTACAGACTTTGTCGGATTGTGTTCCAACAGCAAATGACCAAATCAAACTCTATTATGGGGATTTATGTGAACTGAAAGTCGATGCGATTGTGAATGCGGCGAACAGCGAGATGCTTGGATGTTTTATTCCGAATCACCGCTGTATTGATAATGCGATTCATACTTTTTCAGGGATTGAACTTCGAAGCTTTTGCCATCATTTAATGGACGAGCAAGGAAAGAAAGAACCTGTTGGAAAAGCAAAAATCACGCCAGCGTTCAACTTGCCATCGAAATACATTATTCATACGGTAGGCCCCTTCTTGCCTCCAGGGCAAAAAGTAACGCCGCTTCGTGAACAGTTACTGGCTGGTTGTTACAAGAGTTGTCTGGAAGCAGCAAGAGAAGTTGGCCTAACCTCGATTGCTTTTTGCGGGATTTCAACAGGAGAGTTTGGTTTTCCAAAAGAACCTGCGTCGCGTATTGCGGTAGATACTGTGAAAAAATGGTTGACGGAGACAGCTTCAACAATGACCGTTGTCTTTTCAACGTATACCAAGGAAGACCAATCAATTTATCAGAATTATTTATCAGGAGAACAGTAGAATGACGAAATGGAATGCATTACAAAAAGAAAGAACGACTGAAGCTAGTCTACTGGCGGACTTATTCCAGGAAGCTGATGCCATCGTGGTGGGTATCGGTGCTGGGATGTCGGCAGCAGATGGGTTCACCTATATTGGCAGTCGATTCGAAGACGCTTTTCCTGATTTTATCGAGAAGTATCAATTTTTAGATATGTTACAGGCGAGTCTATTTCATTTTCCAAGTTGGGAAGAGTATTGGGCGTTTCAAAGTCGTTTTATCGCGCTCAACTACTTGGATCAACCTGTGGGACAATCATATGTTGAACTATTAGAAATGCTCAAAACAAAACCATATCACATCATCACAACGAATGCCGATAATGCGTTTTGGGTAGCCGGGTATGACAAAGAGAAGGTTTATCATATTCAAGGAGAGTATGGGCTTTTCCAATGTAGCCAGCACTGTCATCCAAAAACGTATCAAGATGATGCATTAGTCCGTAAGATGATTGCGGAACAAAAGGACATGAAAGTACCTTATGAACTGATTCCGTTCTGTCCAGAATGCGGAGCGCCGCTTGAAATTAATAAGCGTAATGCCGAAAAAGGAATGGTCGAGTCAGCAGATTTCTTTGCACAAAAAGAGCGCTATGATGCGTTTTTAGAAGAACATAAAAATGATAAGGTGCTCTTTTTAGAAATCGGAGTGGGCTTTACGACGCCACAATTTATTAAAACACCGTTCCAAAAATGCGTACAAGCCAATCCAAATGCGCTGTTTGTAAGTATGAATCATAAACATTACCGGATTCCGCTCGCGTTAAGAGAGCAGACTGTACAATTGTCAGAAAACATCGCCCCATTAATTCATGGGACATATCAAGAGCTTAAAGGAGAATAAACAATGTATTTAATCGAACCAATCCGTGATGGAAAATATGTAAAAGATGGAGCAGTAGCGCTTGCGATGCAAGTATATGTGCAAAGTAATGTCTTCTTAGATGATGACATCTTGTTCCCATATTACTGCGACCCTAAAGTAGAAATTGGAAAATTCCAAAACACAATCGCTGAAGTGAATGAGGAGTATTTAAAAGAAAACAATATTCTTGTTGTACGTCGTGACACTGGTGGCGGTGCCGTATACGTGGATTCTGGTGCTGTGAATGTGTGCTACTTAATCCAAGACAATGGAATCTTCGGCGACTTCAAGAGAACGTATGAACCAGCGATCAAAGCCTTACACGAACTCGGCGCAACAGCCGTTGAACAAACAGGTCGTAACGACTTAACGATTGAAGGCAAAAAAGTATCCGGTGCTGCGATGACAATCAGCAATGGTCGTGTATACGGTGGATTCTCGCTCTTATTAGACGTGGACTATGATGCGATGGAAAAAGTCTTGAACCCAAACAAGAAGAAATTACAATCGAAAGGGATTCAATCTGTACGTGCTCGTGTGGGAAATATTCGTCCGTACCTAGCCCCAGAATATCAAAATGTGACGGTAGATGAGTTCAAAAACTTAATCACATGTAAGATTTTAGGAATTAACTCGATTGATGAAGCGAAACGTTATGTGTTAACGGAAGAAGATTGGAAAGCAATCGATGAACTCACAGCCTCTAAATATAAAAACTGGGAATGGAATTATGGCCAGTCTCCACAATATAGTGACTACCGTGATGGACGTTTTGCATGCGGAACGATTCAATGCTACTTAGAAGTGGAGCAAGGTAGAATTTCAAACTGCCGTATTTATGGAGATTTCTTTGCAAAAGGGAATGTACAAGAAGTCGAAGAAAAACTAAAAGGTGTTCGTATGGTGAAAGAAGACTTAGTGGAAGTCTTAAGCGCTATCGATTTAAGCAACTACTTTGGCGCAGTGACTGCTGAAGAATTTGCTGGGCTTATTTTAGGAGAATAGAGTAAAAAAATAACGTTATACCGTATACGGTATAACGTTATTTTTATAGAAAAGGATGAAGCGTTTCGCTTCATCCTTTTTGCATGCTTAGTCTAATTCTTCTTTTGCTGGAATGCTGTGTGCTAGACGGCTTGCGGCAGCGGCTGCGATAGCTCCTACTAAGTCGTCTAAGAAGATGTTTACTTTACCAGTTGATTTGTCATCTAACGTTTTGAGAATTCCTGGTTTTACTTTATCGATATAACCATAGTTTGTAAATCCGATAGAACCATATACGTTTACGATCGATAATGCTAAGATTTCATCGACACCATATAAAGGTTCGTCTTCAGATAAGACATCGTTTAATAATGGATGTAATTTCTTTTCTTCTGCCAATTTATCCATTTCGATACCTGTGATAACGGCGTTTTGAACTTCGCGTTTCTTCAATACGCTAGTAACGTTTAATAAGCATTCTTCTTTCGTTAATCCTGGTACATATCTTTCTTGTAAGAAATAAACTAATTCAGCAATTTGTTCTAATTCTACACCGCGTTCAGATAATAATTCTAAACAGCGTTCGTGTAATTCTTTTGGGCTTTTCATCTGAAAAATCCTCCTTTTAACAAATTATGAAACCCTTTTAAAAAGAGTAGCCTTTTATTTTAACACAAAATGCAAAGAACGCCCAAATGAATTGAGCGTTCTTTTTGAAATTTTGTAAACGGTTAGAACATTGATGAGCTATGAATCGTGCTCGGACGGCTATTTGGATTCACATACGTCATCGCAGCATTAATGGCGACAGGTGCTTCACCAAAACCAGTAGCGATGATTTTTACTTTGCCATCGTATGTTGCGATATCTCCAACGGCAAAGACGCCAGGTAGAGTCGTTTCCATTTGGCTATTTGTCACGATAGTGTTGCGAGCAACCTCAAATCCCCAGTTCTTCATTCCTCCAATAGAAGAAGAGAAGCCATAGTTCACGATAAAGTCATCAACAGGAAGTTCGATTTGATCTTCGCCTTTCGCGTGTTTCAATACAACGGATTGAATAGTTTCGCCATCGCCGATAATTTGATTTGGAAGATAAGGCGTTAAAATGTCTACGCTTGATTCTTCTAGTTGTTTCACGCTATGTTCTTGTGCACGGAACTGTGGACGGCGGTGAACAATAGTAACCTTCTTTGCGATTGGTTCTAAGGCCAATGCCCAGTCTACTGCAGAGTCGCCACCACCGCAGATGGCTACGGTACGGTCGCGGAATCGCTCTAAGTTCGTTACGAAGTAGTGCAGGTTGCTGTTTTCATAAGCTTCTGCATTTTCTACATCGAGTTTACGTGGACGGAAAGCTCCGTTCCCACAAGCGATAATCACTGTTTTCGCGTAGTGCGTTTGTTTAGAAGTCACAAGCTCATATCCGAAGTCTGTCTTGTTTAATTCGAGTGCTTCTTCTTCTAAGCAGAACTGAGTTTCAGGGAAACGTTCGAGCTGTTTTTTTAAGTTCTCGATTAAGTCCCCAGCCGTAATTTCTGGAAAGGCTGGAATATCGTAAACCATCTTTTCAGGATAAAGCATCCCTGGTTGCCCACCTAATTGGGGCAAAGTTTCGATAATTTTTACAGACGCTTGACGTAAGCCCGCGTAAAAGGCGGTGAAAAGCCCAACAGGCCCACCGCCGATAATAATAATATCAACAATTTCTTGAGTCACTTTTTACCTCCGAATTAATAGAACATTCTTAAAATAAAGGCCATTGCGATACCAGTCAATACACCAGCAAATACCTCAATAGGTTTGTGACCTAAATATTTTTTGATAATTAATTTTTTGTTTTCTTCTGTGTCGAAGAGATTGATTGGATCATCTTCTGATTCAATTTCAACATGCTTTAATGCGCTGGATTCTTCGCGTACTTGTTCTTCGTATAATTTTTGTAGGAGAATTCCTTGTTCACCACTTTGACGACGAACGGCCATGGCATCGAACATAACGATTAAACCGAACGTTGTTGCGATTGCAACGAGTGGAGAAGCAAATCCGTATTCAATAATAAGCGCTGTAATCAGCGAGCTAACTGCAGCAGAGTGAGAACTTGGCATTCCACCTGTACTAGTTACTAACGAAACGTGTGCACTATCTTTCTTTGAGAAGAGTGCAATCGGGAATTTAACAAATTGTGCAAATAGAATCGAGCAAATTGAAGCGATTAATGGATAATTTTGAAATATTGTCATTAAACTTTCACTCTTTCTTTTTTCTATACTCAAATACTATACCACGAAACCATGAAAATCACTAAGGAAAATTTATAGATATTCTTTATTTTTTAATTAAGGTGGATAAGAACGCTAAATTGCACCCGTTTGCCTTTTGTGGTTTAATAGAGGATGGTAGATGAGCAATCATCAGTATGAATTAAAAGGAGATGGAAAAATGAGTCAATTTCCGCAATTGAATGAAGTGAATGAAAAGAATCCACTCGTGACTGTGCATACGAACTTGGGCGATTTCACATTGGAATTATTCCCTGAAGTAGCACCTAAAACAGTGGAGAATTTCGTAACACATGCGAAAAATGGATACTACAACGGAGTTATCTTCCACCGTGTGATTGAAGACTTCATGATTCAAGGTGGCGACCCAACTGGAACTGGTATGGGTGGCGAGTCTATTTACGGACGCACTTTTGAAGATGAGTTTTCAAGAGAAGCATTCAACTTGTACGGTACATTATCAATGGCGAATGCAGGTCCAAACACAAACGGATCGCAATTCTTCATCGTTACAGCAAAACAAGTACCCGCACAAATGTTAAAACAATTAAAAGATGGCGGCTGGCCTGAAGAAATCGTTGAAGAATACGCTAAAGTTGGTGGAACACCTTGGTTAGACCACCGTCATACAGTATTCGGACGCGTCGTAGAAGGTATGGACGTTGTTCTTAAGATTGAAGGCGTAGAACGTAATGCGCAAGACAGTCCGCTAGAAGATGTTGTCATTGAATCGATGGACGTAAAAGCGTAGGAGGTTCTATGAGCAAAACTTTTAGAATTGGCGACATCGTTACGGCTAAAGTAACAGGTGTACAAAATTACGGAGTTTTCTTGGAGCTAGATGAAGATACACAAGGTTTGATTCATATTTCTGAATGTAAACATGGATATATGGATAATGTGCATGATTTTGTAAAAGTGGGGCAGGAAGTGACGGCCAAAGTGATTGACGTCGATGAATTTTCCAATAAGATTAGTTTATCGATTCGAGCACTGGAAAAACTCGATGTGCCAGATGTTCCGCAACGCATTAAGAAAAATCGCAAGCGCTATGTTCCTTCCATTGGTTTTTCAAGCTTAGCGAAGAAATTACCAGAATGGATCGAAGAAGCACAAGAAAAATTTGTAAAAGATAAAAACAAAAATTAATCAAACATCGGTATTGAATACGAAGGAGGCATTCAAATGGGACATATTTCATTTGATTATTCAAAAGCATTAGATTTCTTCAGCCAAGAAGAAATTGACAATTTACAATCAACAGTAACAGCGTTAGATAAAGACTTACGCGAAGGATTAGGAGCAGGGAACGACTTCACAGGTTGGATTAACTTACCACGCGACTATGACAAAGAAGAATTCGCTCGTATTAAAGCAGCAGCTAAAAAGATTCAAGAAGAATCTGAAGTATTAGTGGTTATCGGTATCGGAGGTTCTTATTTAGGAGCTCGTGCAGCGATTGATTTCTTAAACCACGCTTTCTATAACTACTTACCAAGCGACAAACGTAAAACTCCACAAGTATTATTTGCAGGAAACAGCATTAGCTCAACTTACTTACAAGGGTTAATCGACTTAATCGGAGATCGTGATTTCTCTGTAAACGTAATTTCTAAATCTGGTACAACAACAGAACCAGCGATTGCTTTCCGTGTATTCAAAG
>CAUPXN010000011.1:0-27129 GCA_963515505.1 uncultured Streptococcus sp. | reverse complement strand
GATACGCTCATGAAGCCGGTAAAGGTGTCGTTATTTTAGTGAATAAATGGGATACGCTTGAAAAAGATAATTCAACGTATAAAGAGTTTGAGGATAAGATTCGTCAAGAATTCCTACACTTATCATATGCTCCGATTATTTTTGTATCTGCAAAGACAAAACAACGTCTTTCAAAAATCCCACCAATTCTAAAAGAGATTCATGAAGTTCGTTCACGTCGTATTTCATCATCAGTCTTAAACGATGTATTAATGGATGCTATCGCGATGAACCCAACTCCAACGGATAAAGGGAACCGCTTGAAGATTTACTATATGACGCAAGTGGCGATTCAACCACCAACATTTGTCACATTTGTAAATGACGTTGAATTGATGCATTTCTCATATGAACGATTCTTAGAAAATCGAATTCGCTCAGCATTTGGATTCGAAGGAACACCAATTCATATGATTACGCGTCAAAGAAAGTAAAAAAATTCATAGCAAGCTTATAAAACAGGATATAAAACGTTGAAACTATTGAGGTTGAATGGTATAATTTAGAGGAAATCAAAACTAATTTTCGATTTCCAGATAAGTTGGACCACTCAACGAACTCTGATAGAAATTCTTATTTGACGGAGGTGAAACTAAAATGGCTAACAAAGCAGAATTAGTAGATCGCGTTGCTAAAAAAACGCAATTAACAAAGAAAGATGTTTCAGCAACAGTTGAAGCGTTATTCGAAACAATTCAAGAAGCTTTAAAAGCAGGCGAAAAAGTTCAAGTTATCGGATTTGGTACATTCGAAGTACGCGAACGCGCTGCTCGTAAAGGACGTAACCCTCAAACAGGTAAAGAAATCAAAATCAAAGCTTCTAAAGTTCCAGCATTCAAAGCTGGTAAAGCTCTTAAAGATGCAGTTAAAAAATAATTCCAATGAATTATTTTTCATAGCATGAAGTTTTAATTGGTGTTATATTAGAGTTAACTCTATATAACACCTTCTTTTTTTGGTGTAAAACTTCAATAGATACATATACTACTCGCAGTTCATCTGCAAAAGGAGACATTATGACACAAGTAATCGAAGCGATTGAACAAGCCTTACAAGAACAAGATATTGATAAAGTCTATGAACACTACCATCGTTTTTTTGACAATTTTGATCCAGAAAAAGACCTTCAAGAGATGGCAGACTTAGCGACTTATTCTGTATCGATTGGATTCTACGAAGAAGCCAAACGTGCCTTATTGCGACTCACTGAAGTGGAACCAGACGAAGCGATTTGGACAATCTTGTTAGCCGAGATTTTAGTGGCTGAAGGAGAAACAGACCAAGCGTTATCGATTCTGTATGATATTCCTGAAACAGATCCAGATTACCCAAGTGTGTTAGTGGTGCAATCAGAAGCGTACAGAGAAGAAGGGGATTTCGACTTAGCAGAGAAGAAACTCTTAAAAGCAAAAGATTTGGAACCAGACGAAGCGATTATTGATTTTTACCTTGGAACTTTATTATTTGAAGCGGGAAGTTTCGAACGAAGCGCCTTCTTCTTAGAACGTTTCTTAAAACAAAATCCAGAGGAAACTGGGGAAGAAGAACGTGCACAAGAGTTGTATGTTGAAGCGACTTTGAGAATGGGCAATAAAGAGCCCTTAGAGCAATTTATTGGCGAAGAAAGCATTGACGGCCTCTCCAGTGATTTATTGTTCCAGATGGCCTCATATGAGTCTATTGAAGGCAACTATGAGAAAGCTCTCGAGTATTACATGGAACTTCTAGAACGTGAACCTGAAAATAGTGAAGTGACACTAAATGTGATTCAATGTCTTTTAATCTTGAAACGAGACGAAGAAGCAAAAGACTATGCGAAAAAATGGATTGCTTTTGATGAATTAAACGATGAAGCACACCGCATTCTTGGTCAAATCGAAATTGCAACAGGGAATCCAAATGTTGGATTACAAGAATTAAAAGAAGCGGTAACTCTCAACAACGATTCAATTCTTAATGTGACAAGTTATGTTGAAGCTTTAAACGATGAAGAAGAATATGAGGAAAGTATCGCATTCCTTGAAAGCTTAGAAACCAAAGAAGATGCAGTGATTCTTTACTTGTTTGCGAAAACTTATGAAGCAATGGAAGAGTACGGTGAGGCCTTTACTAACTATCAAAAAGCTTATGAAGCTGGGGAAAGTTCTGTCGAATTCTTAGAAGATTATATCCGCTTTATGATTGAAGAGGGACGTAAAGATTTAGCTGCACCAGCCTTACAAGAAGCACTGAAGGTAGATCCGTTTAATCCAGAATTTATCCGTTATACATTTATTTTTTTAGAGTAGGAGGGATACTTTGTTTAACCCAAGTTTAGAAACGAAGAAGAAATTTATTTCGTGGTTCATTTCAAATCATTCTTTGAAAAGAAGAGAGTCATTGTGGATTCTGAACTACTTGTTAAACCATGAGTTATTGTTGAAACAAATTCATTTCGTGGAGCATGTGGAAGCTACTCCAAAAGGAATGTTATTTTCAACGATTAAACCTGCTCAAGAATCTTTTCTATTCTATAAAGAAGGAACAAAATTCGATAATCCAGAAGTAGCCTTTCACGATATGCGCCTTCATTGGAAAGAAGATTGTTATGTGGAATTAGATTTTCCAAACGCTTATAAGAGTATGGTGAGTTTTGCCGTATTAGAGAAAAATCCGTACTATATCTCTAAAGTAGAAGAGATGGAAGTAGTCGAGGAGGAATTAGATAGTATTCAAAAAGAAGTGTTGATTTCTCAATTAAAATCAGAAATTAATGAGGCTTTAGAATCAATGGACTCTCAGCGTTTTATGGAACTAACAAATCGATTAAAGGAGTTAGAAGATGAGTGATTTAAAACGAAAAGTTGATATACAATCGGTACCGCTCTTCGTTAGTGCACTCCCTGTTCTTCAAACGTTAAAAGAAGCTGGACACGAAGCCGTTTTTGTGGGTGGTTCAGTCCGTGATTTAGTTCTTGGAAAAGAGATTTCTGATGTGGATATTGCAACGAGTGCAACCCCTGAAGAAGTGAAGAGTTTCTTTTCTCATACAGTAGATGTGGGAATCGAACATGGTACCGTTCTTGTACTCCATCATCATGATAGCTATGAGGTAACGACGTTTCGTACGGAAGGGACATACCAGGACTTTAGACATCCGGATTCCGTAACCTTTGTCAGAAGTCTAGAAGAGGACTTGATGCGTCGTGATTTTACGATTAATGCACTTGCTGTAAACGACAAAGAAGAAATTGTCGATTATTTTGGTGGGATTGAAGACTTAGAGCGAGAAATCATTCGCTGTGTTGGAAATCCTATGGAACGTTTTAATGAAGATGCCTTACGGATGATGCGTGCAGTCAGGTTTGCGGGACAATTAGGCTTTTCGATAGAATCTGATACGTTTAATGCAATTCGTACGTTAAAAGCCAATCTAGAGCGAGTAGCGGTGGAGCGTATGAAAGTTGAGTTTGAGAAGATGATACAGAGTCCACATCGCGCTCTTGCCTTTAAAGCGTTTGTAGAGAGTGAGTTATACCATTCTTGCCCAGATTTTAAAGAGGCCCAAGTGACACTATTAAAATTAGGAGAATTCCCGTTAGAAAAAATGACGATTACTCAGGCGTGGATCTTATTTGCTTACTATGAACGATTAAGTATTCCACAGTTAAGAAAAGTACTGAAAAATTGGAAATCATCGAATGACCAACTCTCTACTATATTAACAGGCTATCAAACATTGCTTGCTCGTCTTGAAAAAGAGTGGGACGCATTCCTTGCCTATGAATGTCCAGAAGTTTTAGCGATTGAAGTAGAGCAGTTGTTACCAGGAATTGGCCACAGCGAACAATTAGTAGAGTTAGAAGAAGTGTATCGACAATTACCGATTCGTTCGATGAAAGATATTCAAATTGATGGATTTGGAGTAAAAAAAGCGCTTGGCTTAGAGAAGATGGGACCTATTATTGGCGAAGTCTTACAAGCTCTTCAAACAGAGATTTTATCTGGTAGATTACCTAATGAAAATACTGAGATCGTTTCATGGATTAGAAATAATTTCAATGAAAGTAAATAAAGTTTCATTGAAATGAAAAACAATTTATTGAAAGCCATTTAATTTAATATAATTCTTGAATGAAAGGCGTTTCAATGGTATTATCATTTTGTAAGCAATAATTTATTTTAAGGAGTGACCCTATATGAAAAAGGTTATGTCAGGTTTACGTTTTGTATTTAGAAATGGAGAAACATGGACGATTAATCGCCGTTTGATTGGTGACTTATGGATTAAAAAAGTTACAACATCATTTGGACGTATTAACGGTGGAGAATTCCAAGAAATTCACCCATGTGAATCATTACGTATCGAAATCTTCCCTGAAGCAGACCACGTTATGTCAGAAGACATCAACTTAGGTGGTTTAGAATTAGGAATGTTCGAACGCGTTAAAAAATATAGCGATATCGAATTAATGGATATTTTATATGTTGATGGAAATCATCCAAAATCAGATGTAATTGTTGAAAAAGATCGTGTTTATTTCCCATACAGCCCAGTAGATGAAGATGGAAATGACAACAAATACCAAAGTTCAGCAATTGGTTCACACGGTAACTTATTCATCGTGATTGACCCAGAAAAATCTGTGGAAGATATCTACCCAGAAATTTAATTGCCAATTGAACCTAGGACATTTGTCCTAGGTTTTTTATTTAGTTCAAATTATTCATTTTATTATATAGAAGTCTAGTTCTTTTCATGATTTCACGTTATAATAAATGTATCACAAGTAAAAGGAGAAAGAGTATGAAAGTTTGTTTTATCGCAGCTGAAGCAGCTCCCTTTGTTAAAGTCGGAGGTTTAGGAGACGTTATTGGTTCGCTTCCAAAAGCCCTTCGTGAATTAGGCGTAGATGCACGTGTTATTTTGCCTTTGTATTCAAGTATTGACCGTGAACGTTTCGGATTAAAATACAAAGCATATCAATTTGTTGATTTAGGATGGAGACATTCGTATTGTGGGATTTTCGAAACAGAAGTGGACGGAGTTCCTTGTTATTTTGTAGATAATGAACAATATTTTAATCGTGACAGTATTTATGGACAAGCAGATGATGGAGAACGTTTTGCTTTCTTCTCAAAAGCAGCTCTTGAAATCTTACCATCTCTTGATTTTAAACCGGATGTTGTGAATGTAAACGACTGGCATACAGCACTTTCTGTCATTTACTTAGACGTGTTGAAGAGTCGTAAAGCAGAATTCTATAAGGATATGAAGAGTGTGCTTTCGATTCATAATATTGAATTCCAAGGTCGTTTCAACCCATATGAAATGGGAAATCTTTTCGGATTAGAAAATAAATATTTTGACGCTCTCATTTACAATGGTGACGTGAACTTACTTAAAGGTGCGATTCAATTGGCGGACCGCGTGAATACAGTAAGTGAAACATATGCTCGTGAAATCTTGGATCCTTATTTCTCATATGGACTCGACAAGATTTTAACTGTTGAACAAGGAAAATTAAGAGGAATCTTAAACGGAATTGATGTGGTTAAATTCAATCCAAAAACAGATCCAATGATTCCTGTAAATTACGACTTAAAAACATTTGAAGATAAGGTTCAAAATAAATTAGCATTCCAAAAAGAGATGGACTTAGAAGTGAATGCCGATATTCCATTAATCGGAATGGTGACACGACTCACTCACCAAAAAGGAATTGACTTAATTTTACAAGCAAGCGAAGAAATTCTTAAAACAGGTGCACAATTAGTCATTCTAGGGACAGGGGATGCTCATTACGAGAGTGCCTTACGTTCACTAGAACATTACAGACATGATCGTGTACGCAGCATTTTATTATTCTCTAATGAAATGTCTGCGAAAATCTATGCAGCAAGTGATTTATTCTTAATGCCGTCTAAGACAGAGCCTTGTGGATTATCACAACTCATCTCAATGCGTTATGGGACAGTTCCTGTTGTTCACCGCGTTGGTGGATTACGTGATACAGTTATTCCATTTACAGGAGTAGAAGGAAATGGGTTCACGTTCGAAAGCTTCCAAGCTGGCGATATGATGGATGCGATTTATCGCGCAGTGACATGCTTCTACCAATCACCTGATGAATGGAAACAAATTATCAAGAACAATTTACAAAAAGACGTAAGCTGGGAACAGTCCGCTAAGAAATATTTAGACTTATACCATGAAGTGGTATAAAAAAAGGAGGCTCTTAAATGGTCGAAAAAAGTTTAACAAGTCGTGTAGAAACTTCATTAAAGAATCAATTTGGTGTTACTATCTCAAATGCTAGTAAGAGACAAGTGTACGAAGCGATGATGAGATCTGTTCGTGATATTTTAATGGAAAAGAAATTCAGCTATGAACAAACATTAAAACAAACTCGTCAAAAACGTGCGTACTATATGTCAATGGAATTCCTAGTAGGACGTACACTTCGCAATAACTTATTCAATTTAGGTATTGAAAAGGAAGCAAAAGAGTTCTTGAGCGAAAACAATTTTTCACTCGATGAAATTTACAATATGGAACCAGATCCAGGTTTAGGAAATGGTGGTCTAGGTCGTCTTGCGGCTTGTTACTTAGATGCTTTAACAAGTAATGAATATCCAGTCACAGGTTTCTCAATTCTTTACGAATATGGGATTTTTAAACAAGTCATTACAAACGGTTGGCAACAAGAATTCCCAGATCAATGGTTAGACCTTGGAAAATATGGCTTAGTGTACCGTAATGATGAAGAAGTTGAAGTACGTTTTGGTGGAGAATTAGAGCAAGTGATGACAGAAACTGGCTTAAAAGTGAACCACAAAAACTATACTTCAATCCAAGCGGAACCATATGATTTATTAATCTCTGGGTATGATGCTTCAGCAGTGAACACACTCCGTTTATGGGAAGCGAAAGCAAAAACTGGCTTCAATATGAAACTATTCGAACGCGGTGAATATTCTAAATCATCAGAAGCAGAAGCAATTGCGTCTTCTATTTCGAAGTTATTATATCCAGCCGATGTAACAAACGAAGGTAAAGAGTTACGTATTAAACAACAATACTTCTTCATTAGTGCTTCATTACAACAATTAGTGAAGAATCATTACCATGAATTTGGCACATTAGAAAACTTCTCAGAACATGTAGCTCTTCATATTAATGATACGCACCCTGCAATGGGCGTTGCTGAATTAATGCGCTTATTAGTAGATGAGTATGGATACGGATGGGATAAAGCGTGGGAAATCACGACGAAGACATTTGCATATACAAACCATACAATCATGGCAGAAGCATTGGAAAAATGGCCAGTTTCCTTATTCCAACCAATTCTTCCACGTATTTACTCAATTATTGAAGAAATTAATAGACGTTTCTGCTTATGGGTAATGGAACAAGGAAAACAATATACATTACGTGATACAGCGATTATTTATGACGACATGATTAAGATGGCAAATCTTTCTATCGTGGGTAGTCATTATGTAAACGGGGTATCAAAACTGCATAGCGATATTCTTGTTCGTGATACTTTCAAAGCATTCAACGACTTATATCCAGGAAAATTCGGTAATGTGACAAACGGGATTGCACACCGCCGTTGGTTAGGTCAAGCAAATCCTGAACTTGCTACGTACTTAGAAAAATTAATCGGAGATGACTTCATTAAAGACCTCTCTGGTATTTCAAAATTGAATGCTTATAAAGATGATGAGAAAGTACTAAAAGACTTACAAGCCATTAAATTAACGAAGAAAGAGCAATTAGCGACTTACATTAAAGAAACTCTTGCGATTTCAGTAAATCCTCATTCAATCTTTGACGTACAAGTGAAGAGATTACATGAATACAAACGTCAATTATTAAATGCGTTACACATTGTATATCTTTACCATGAAATTAAATACAATGGATTACGCCCAACACCACGTACATTCATTTTCGCTGCGAAGGCTTCTTCAGGATACCAAATGGCGAAGAACATTATTAAATTCATCCACTCAATTTCTCAAATGATTGAAAGTGACGAATTAGTACGTGAATATATTAAAGTGGTCTTCATTCCGGACTACAAAGTAACCTTAGCGGAAATCATCTTGCCAGCTGCAGATGTGAGTGAACAAATTTCTCAAGCGGGTAAAGAGGCGAGTGGTACTGGTAACATGAAACTGATGTTAAATGGTGCAGTGACACTTGGTACAATGGACGGAGCAAACGTTGAAATCTACGAAGCTGTTGGAGAAGACAATATCGTTATCTTCGGTTTAGAAACAGAAGAAGTAGATGCGTTATATGCTAAGGGCTACAAACCTTGGGAATACTATAATAATTCACCTAAGATTAAGACTGTTCTTGATTTCATCCGTACAATGACAGTTGGTGGTATGAACTTCAACTTCATCGTGGATTACTTATTAACCCAAGATCACTATATGTGTTTGGCTGACTTTGATAGCTATGTCGAAGCGCAAGAACGCATTGAAAAAGCCTATAATGATTCATCTAAATGGATGAAGATGAGCCTCGCAAATATTGCGAATGCAGGTATCTTCTCAGCTGACCGTTCAGTCGAAGAGTACGCAAAAGACATTTGGCACATCAAACCTGTACAAGGTTAAAACAATAAAAAAGAGATTCTCACAAGTGGGGCACGCCTCACAGTGAGAATCTCTTTTATGGATTAAATTTCATATGCTGCAAAGCCAAATGCAGGAACAACGATTCCATTTGGATGATTTCTAGTTGATTGGCTAGCATAAATTTGTTTTCCGTGAAGTCCTTCAATAAATACCGTATGTGGATTCATATTGACGGCACATAGAAGAGATTCACGTTGATATACAAGACAACCTTCGCCTTCATATACAACGGAGAAGTCTCCCTTGAAGTCTTCTTTATGTTTGGTTCTGAAAGCTGTTAATGCTTTATAATGTTCAAAGATTTCTTCGTTGATTTCTTTTTTGCTGAATGTCTTACGGTTATACGGATCGCGGAATCCTTGCATCCCAATTTCATCTCCGTAATAGATCGAAGGAACACCTGGTAGAGTAAATTGGATAAAGCTTGCAATCTTTAGTTTTTTAATCGCATCTTCAAGTTCAGCTCCAGTTAATTCAAGTGTTGGGCGCTCATGAAGAGGAACAGCTTCCGTATCATTAAATCCAATCTTCGTTAGAATACGTTCGGTATCGTGACTATCGAGTAAGTTCATTAGAACGTCTAGAGCAGGTTTTGGATAATGGTCAATGATTTCTTCAATCGCATATCGTAATGCATGTGCATTTTTTGTATGAACGAACTGGATGATAGCGTCTTTCCAAGGATAGTTCATCACGCTGTCCAGTTGTTTTCCTAAGAAATAACGACGGCGATGGTCATATGCAAATTTCGTAGTCGCATCTTCCCAAACTTCACCAATAATGAGGGCATTTGGGTCTGTTTGTTTTACCGCTACTCGTAATTCATCAAGGAAGGCATCTGGAAATTCATCCGCAACGTCTAAACGCCAGCCACCAATCCCAAGATGTTGCCAGAAGGGTAAGACACCGGTTTTTGGATCATTGATAAATTTCATATAGGAAGGTTCCAATTTATTCACCGTTGGAAGGTTTGTAAAGCCCCACCAAGAGTGATACGTATCTGGAAACTCCATAAAGCTAAACCAAGGATAGTATGGAGACTCAGTTGAGTTATAGGCACCAACGCTATCATAATGACCTTGCTTGTTGAAATAAATACTGTCATCACCAGTATGGCTAAATACGCCATCTAGAATAATTTCAATTCCATTTTTTCTGAATTTTGCACAAAGTTTTTTAAAGTCTTCATTTGTTCCTAAATATGGATCCACATTGAAATAATCCGCAGTGGAGTAGCGGTGGTTATCTGGGCTCTCCATAATTGGATTTAAGTAAATACAATTTACATTTAAGGCTTTGAAGTGTTCAAGTTCTTCTTCGATGCCTTTTAAATTCCCAAGATAGAAATCCTGAGCTTTGTAATTTTCATGTGTGATACTTGATTGAGGCAATTCGTCCCAGTCATCATGACGGAAACGAATCTCTTCATTGGCTGCTTTTTTCGCTTTATATTTATCACTTTTCTTGAATCGGTCTGGGAAGATTTGATACATAATCCCGCCTTTAAACCATTCTGGAGTCGTGAATTGTTCTTCATAAACCGTTAATTGCCAGCTGTTAATCTCATGATAGTTGAGAACAGGAACTGCTTGGAATTCATGGTTGCTAAGGAAGTAAGTGCCGATTTCAGAACGAACTTCAAAGTAGTAGAAATATAGTCCTGAATGCAATGGTGAAATTTCAAATGAGAATAAAGTTGCATCTGCTTCAATCGTAGAACGACTTGGATGATATATGCTTGTTGTTTGCGTTAAATCTTCTTTAAGTACTAATTGGATAGAAGAGAGGCGAGTCTCTTTCGTAACTTTAACTTGTATAAAAATAGTTTGGTTATCCGTCACTGCTCCTGAAGGATACTTATTTTTTAGTGAGTGATAGAAAATCATAATAGGCCCCTTTTTTTGTCAATCTATGTTCATTGTAATACAAAGTGGTGAAAAGTGATACCAAAACGGGTTTCATGAAAAGTACAGAGAATTAAACAAAAACTTTTAAGAAAATTCATGAAAACCACTGTGAAAATTTAAGAAATATGTTATAATTTAAACAAGAGAAATGTATCAATATCAACCTTCTCTAATTTTTTATCCCAAATATGAAAACGCTTATTTCTTTTTTGTGAGCGAATGCGTAAAGGAGTGATGGCTTAGTGCAACAACTAGCAGAATATTTATTTCATGAAGGAAGGAATTTTCATAGTTATGATTTCCTTGGTAGCTTCTTAGGTGATAACGAATGTACATTCCGCGTATGGGCTCCAAATGCAAAAGAAGTCTATGTAACGGGGGATTTCTGTGAATGGAGACCAACGGATTACAGGATGGAGCGTATTAACCAAAATGGGATTTATGAAATCACAATTCCAAATGTAAAAGAGTTCGATGCTTATAAATATGTGATTGTTCCGCATCATGGAGATTGGTTATGGAAAGCAGATCCATATGCACGCCATGCGGAAACAAGACCGAAAACAGCATCTAAAGTATACGATTTTCCTGAATTCCAATGGTCAGACGAAAAGTGGATGAAACAAAGAACCGTCCCTTATCAACTACCGTTAAACATATATGAAGTTGAGCTAGGCTCCTTTAAGAAGAAAGAAAATGGTGATCCGTATTCTTATCGTGAGTTAGTGGATGTACTCATTCCATATGTGAAAGAGATGAACTACACCCATATTGAATTATTGCCAATTACCGAATATCCGTATGATAAGTCATGGGGATATCAAGTGACAGGATTCTTCGCAGCGACTTCAAGATTTGGAACTCCAGAAGACTTTATGTATTTTGTGGACGAATGTCACAGGGCAGGTATCGGAATTATCTTAGACTGGGTACCTGGTCATTTTACAAAAGACGCTTTTGGGTTATATGAATTTGATGGCACACCTTGCTATGAATACGGAGACCCTCGTATCCAAGAACATAAAGGATGGGGAACGAGAGCATTTGATTACGGCAAGACAGAAGTGGTTTCATTCTTGTATTCAAGTGCAGTATTTTGGCTTGAAAAATTCCACATCGACGGACTTCGCGTGGATGCCGTAAGTTCAATGTTGTTCTATAACTATTGCAGAAGTGAAGAAGAATCAGCTCGTAATATTTACGGAGGATTTGAAAACTTAGAAGCGATTCGATTTATTCAATCTCTGAATGATTATGTACGTAATGAATATCCAGGTGTCATGATGATTGCTGAAGAGTCTACTGCTTTCGCTGGGGTTACCAAACCAGTAGAAGAAGGAGGACTCGGATTCCACTTCAAATGGAATATGGGTTGGATGAATGACTCTCTAGATTACTTAGAGAAAGATCCTCTATTTAGAGGTGGCATCCATAATCAATTTACGTTCTCGATGATGTACGCCTTCTCTGAAAACTATATTTTACCGATTTCTCATGATGAAGTCGTTCACGGGAAGAAATCGTTACTAGATAAAGCTTCTGTTTCTTATGAAGACAAGTTTTCTAACTATCGAGCTTTCATGGGATATATGATGGCTCACCCTGGTAAGAAATTAAACTTCATGGGAAATGAAATTCCACAAATGATTGAGTGGAATGAAGAACGCGAATTAGATTGGTTCTTACTCAAATATCCTATTCATGATGCGACTCATCGCTATGTGAAAGATTTAAACGCCTTCTACAAGAAGCATTCAGAACTGTGGCAACTTGACGGAGGCTGGACAGGATTTAGATGGCATGAGGTGGAAGATGTTTGGAATAACTGCTTCGTCTTCTCAAGAATGAATTCTAAAGGAGACTCAGTCATTGTAATCTCAAACTTCTCAGGAAACTATATTAAGAACTACGAAATTGGCGTTTCGAAATGGGGAAGCTATAAAGTTGCTCTCAACTCTGACGCTAAAAAGTATAACGGATCTGGAGTGGTGAATCGTGGACTTCATACAGTTACGAAACCACATAAAGGATTTGATTATACACTCGCGGTGAATGTTCCACCGTTTTCTACACTGTATATTATAAACAATCAATAATCGGGGGTTGAACGTATGGCAAGAAAGCAAGAAATCGTAGCAATGCTACTCGCAGGCGGACAAGGAACTCGTCTGCAAGTACTAACAAAGGATATGGCGAAACCAGCTGTTCCTTTTGGTGGGAAGTATCGTATCATCGATTTTCCTCTCTCAAACTGTGCAAATTCAGGGATTTCTACTGTTGGGGTGTTAACTCAGTTTATGCCTCTTGAGTTGAACTCTTACATGGGGAATGGGAACCCTTGGGACTTAGACCGTGTAGACGGAGGGTTAACAATTCTTCCTCCATATACAGCTGGAAAAACAGGGGAATGGTATAAAGGGACTGCCAATGCTATTTATCAAAATATTAAGTATATCGAGCAGTATGATCCAGAGTACGTATTAATCTTATCTGGGGACCACATTTATAAAATGAACTACAACAAGATGCTTGAATTCCATAAAGAGAAAAAAGCAGACTTGACGGTTGCTCATATTAATGTCCCACTAGAAGAAGCAAGTCGTTTCGGTATTTTAAATACGGATGATGATTTACGTATCGTAGAATTCTTGGAAAAACCTGAACATCCGGTTTCAACAAAAGCATCGATGGGGATTTACATCTTTAACTGGAAAGTACTTAAAGAGTATTTAATTCGTGATGAAGAAAATCCAGAAAGTGAAAAAGACTTCGGTAAAAACATTATTCCAATGTTACTTGAAGAAGACCGTCGTATTTACGCTTTCCCATTTGCAGGATATTGGAAAGACGTAGGTACTATCGAAAGTCTATGGGAAGCAAACATGGACTTAATCAAACGAAAAGAAGACTTTAATATTTCTGATAAAACTTGGAAGATTTATTATCGTCACGAAGGCAGACTTCCTCAATATATCGGAGAGAGCGCCGAAGTGACTGAATCAATGATTTCAGATGGAACAATTGTACTCGGAAAAGTCCATGAATCAATTGTATCGTCTGGAGTATCGATTGCTCAAAATTCTAAAGTCCTTGGAAGTATCATCATGCAGAATGCGGTCATTGAAGAGGGCGCAACAGTTGTGAACTCAATTATTGCAGAAGGCACGGTTGTAAAAAGCGGTGTGACTGTAGGCCATGAAGAAATTGAACTTGGTAAAGATATGATTACCGTTATCGGCAATTTCGAAGTGGTAGAAGAAGATACGAAAGTTGGAGGAAATTAATATGATCAAAGCGTTTTGTGTATTGTTTGCAGATAATTATAGAAATGACGACCTTCAAGGGTTAGTCAGAAATCGTACGGCAGCCGCTTTACCAGTAATTTCTCGTTATCGTATGGTGGACTTTATGCTATCTTCTCTTGTACATGCAGATATCGATAATATTGCACTATTAACGAATCATAATTACAAGTCTTTACTGGATCATGTAGCTTCAGGAAAAGATTGGGACTTGAACCGTAAACACCGTGGTTTGAAAATTATTACTCCGATGTCAAACTACTTGTCAACACGTATTCCTCAAAATAAAATCGAAGCGTTAGCCAATACAATGGTGTATACGCAAGACCTTGATGAAGAGTTTGTAATTTTAGCCGATACAAACATTATCGGGAAAATTGATTTCAAAGAAATGTTCCAATATCACTTAGATACTGGTTCTGATATCACTGTTGCGTATACGTACCGCAAACCAACAGTAGGGGAATCACAAATTATCTTTGATGAAAATCATAAAGTGTATGAGTCGCTTTATCACTTCGACGGATCTGATCATGAATGTGCAACACAAGTGAAAATCTACATTTTAACAAAAGAATTATTCAATGGCATTGTTAAAAAAGGGTTAACACTTGGTTGGGAAGATATCTTACGTGACTATATCGCTAAGAACCTTGAAACATTACGTGTATTTGCGTACCAAATTAAAGGATACTTGAAAGTCGTAAATACGATTAAAGATTACTATGACTTAAATATGGATATGCTTGATTTTGAAAATCTTCATGATGTATTCCTTTCAGGAACTCAAGTGATTACGCGTGTTAAAGATACAGTTCCGACAGGCTATGGTAAGAAGGCTGTAGTGAAGAATTCGATTCTCGGAGACGGTTCGAAGATTCGTGGTACGGTTGAAAATAGTATTATCTTCCGTGATGTTGTCGTAGAAGAAGGTGCGGTTGTTCGTAACAGTATCATTCTTTCAAATACCGTAATTAAATCAGGAGCTCATTTAGAGTATGTGATTGCTGATAAAGATGTTACGGTAAAACAACATACTGTTTTAACAGGCACAGAAGAAGTACAAGTCGTGATTGATAAAGGTAAAACCGTTTAATCAACTTTCAAAATGATAAAAGATAGCTTGGGCATTGCTCAAGCTGCTTTTTGGTCTAATTAAAACCCCCGGATTGTCCGGGGGTCCAAAAAGCTTTAGCGGAGTGATAATGAAAAAACAAGCCTCCTTAGTTAAAATTCGTATGTGGTCTGCAAACTACATCGAAAGAACTAAGGAGGTTTTGTCATGGGATATACCGATGACTTACACAGTTTATCACATACGAAATGGAACTGTAAGTATCATATCGTTTTCGTACCAAAATATAGAAGAAAGGCATTCTATGAGTCAAGGAGGCTTGATGTCGGCAGAATGTTACGGCAGTTATGCGAATGGAAACATGTAAATATAATCGAAGCAGAAGTCTGCGTGGATCATGTGCACATGTTAGTAGAAATACCACCCAAAATGAGTGTTTCTGGTTTTGTAGGATATTTAAAAGGGAAAAGCAGCCAAATGATATTTGAAAGATGGGCGAATGCAAGATTTAAGTATCGAAATAGATCATTTTGGTGTAGAGGGTTTTATGTAGATTCGGTTGGAAAGAATTCGAAAGCCATTGGAGAGTATATACGGAATCAACTAAAAGAAGATCATATAGCGGAACAATTGGAATTAGAATTGGAAGATCCGTTTACAGGAAAACGTAAATAGGTGCTCGTCGCAGGCCACACGAGCGCCTTGAGGCGTCGCTCTGAGATCAGGGCTATGCCCGAAACTGAAAAACCACCGGCTTAGCCGGTGGATATTTATTTTGCCTTAAAACCTTTCTACTGTTTGCAACAAGGGGAATAAGTTAGTAAACTAAATAAGTAGGAATTCTTTAGAAAGGAGCGTTCGGATAATGAGAAAATATGCGGTCATTGATTTGGAAACGACAGGACCAAAATACGAATCGGGGGACCGAATTTTCCAATTTGGTTGTACGTTAATCGATGGCGACGAAGTGATTGAGCATGTCTCGCTGAATATTAATCCTGAAAAAAGTATTCCATTTGAAATCCAATTATTAACAGGAGTGACCAATGCGGATGTGGCAACGGCTCCTTATTTTGATGAAGTTGCAATGACGATTTTTAATCTGTTAGAAGATCGAACGCTCGTTGCTCATAATGTTGGTTTTGACGGACCTTTTATTATGTCTGCTTTAACAGATGCACTGGGTATAGAATTGGAAGTGCCACTCATTGATACGGTGCAACTGGCTCAAATTTGTTATCCAACAGCGCTCAGTTATCGACTTAGTGATTTAACAGAGTCGCTAGAGATTCGTCATACTCAAGTACATACGGCAGGCAGTGATGCTCGAGCAACAGCTGAACTATTCTTAAAAATGAAGACTAAGTTTCGAGAGTTGTCGACGATTACGTTGAAACAGCTAACCGAATTCTCTGGAGAATTACTAGGGGATACGGGTACGATTTTTGAGGAAATTTTAGAAGAAAAAGGAAAAGAAGAAAGAGAAGATTTTCCTTTAGAACAAGGTTTCGTCATTTCACCTCTAGCCGTAAAAGAGGTAGAGCTAAAGTCTTCTAAACGAAAAACGAATGCACTAGAAGCTTATCAAAAATTAGTAGATTCTGGATTCTTAGAAGATAAGGCAAGTCAGCGTGAGATGATTACAACCATAGAATCGTTGATTGAAACAGATAAACCTTTGCATTTTATTGAAGCCAGCCCTGGTTCAGGGAAAACATACGCTTATTTACTGGCAGCATTTGAAAAAACGAGTAAGAGAAAACCAATCTGGATAGTCACTTCGAACTTACTATTGCAACAACAACTGATGGAGGATAGTGTCGCTCCAATTATTACAGAGTTAAAGATTAAGATACCTGTAATTTCTATAAAAGGGCAAAGACACTATATTGATTTAACAGCCTTCAAGCGTGCAATTCACAAGTATCAAGAGGAGAGAAGTGCAAGAAACAGCCTTTCTATTATGGGGTTACTCGTGTGGATTACAGAGACGCAAACAGGTGATTTATCTGAATGTAATCAAGTGCTTCATCAGGCAACGTTATGGAAAGAAATATCGGTAAAAGATGCAAATGAGGAAGGAAGTCTGTATTGGGACAAGGCAGTAGCTTCAGTTCAACAAAGTCCAATTGTGGTTACTAATCATGCATTCCTTATTCAGTACGCTTCATTGATCGTTCATCGTGTAAAACCTGTTGTACTGATTGATGAAGTGCAGCAGTTCGAGCATGCCCTAGAGCAATATGGCACGACTACCGTTAACTTTTCTCATTTATTTGAGTTGCAACAATTATGGTCTGATCATCACTTAAATGCGATGTTTCATTTTTCAAAAGAAGAGGAACATCTCTCTCGTACGATTAATCGTAAGTTATTAGAAATTTGTGATTTATATGAAACATGGTTTGAAGAGTTGAAGAGTGGACAACAACTGTCATCTTCTTTTGTATTTACATCCAGTGAGTGGAAAGAGTCAATCCACTGTGAAATGGTGAATGCCATGCAAAAGGCACTGTCTGGCGTAATGAATTTATTACAAGCGAATGCAGACAAGACTACTTTGTTTGAAGAAAGTGTTAATTTATTAAAAGAACTAATGGAGTCTATCTCTCAATTTCAAATGGAGGCCAACGATTATTTTGTTATTGAAGAAAAAGAACAGTATGGACAAAATACTCTCGAATTATTAAGAGTCAAACCGGTCATTCAAGTCTTCAATCAGTTTAGTGAGAAGATGAGACAAATAATTGGAATTTCAGCAACGATTCCAACATTTACAACGTTATTCCATGAGTTAGAGGCAAAAGAGAAGTTGACGGTGATCGAGACAAAAGCAGAAACTGCCGACCATCAGATATTTATCCCTAATGATTTGGTGGCCGTAAATTCTTCCTCGAGTCAACAGTATCACGCACAAATTGCAGACTGTATCGAAAAAATTTATGAGCGAAAGGGCGGAAGGATGCTCGTATTGATGCATTCAGTAGAAGCGCTCTTAGCAGTAGAGAGTCTGTTAGAAGACTTTTGCCGTGATCATCAAATTGAACTTTTGGCTCAAAAAGGACCTCAAATGGGTCGAAGAATCCAACGTCGTTTCCAAGAAAGAAATGATGCGATTTTACTGGGTGTCTATAGTTTCTGGGAAGGATTTGATAGTGGCGGTCAATCGATTGATTCACTCGTAATCACTAAATTACCATTTCCAAATCCAGTATCGACCGCGCAACAAATTATTCAACTGGAAATGAAAGAACAAGAACGTTCTTATTTTGGCCATTACGCGATGAAGATGATGCTTCTTCAACTGTATCAAGGGCTAGGACGTTTTAGTAGACCGCATCAAAAGAGTGCCGAAATTTGGTTGTTAGATGTTCGGGCAACGATTAGTAAATATGCGATGAAAGTTAAAAGTGTTTTCCCGGAAAACGCTACGGTTATAGAGAAACCATTTAAGAAGTGTTTAAACGTTGGGAAGAATAAAAATATGTAGGGCATCGTCTTATATGTATGGTGGTATTTTTGCTTTAAATAGCGTATAATACCATTATCTATGAAAATTAGAGTAGAGGAGAGAAATTGATGAAACGCAGAACAATGTTTATTCTTTTACTCACTTTATTTCTATTATTTTTAGCTGCTGCAAGTATCTTTTTAGTAAGTGTGGATCCAAAAATTAAGAAACGAAACGAAGCACTTACGATGATGGCACCAACCGTAGAATTTTCAAAAGTAACGAAGTTTTACTTGTACAATACGGATGCGTCTTATTACACCGTTATGGGTGAAGATAAAGACGGAAATGCCATCTATGCGATTATTCCTGAAGAAGGTGGAGATGTCACAATTCTTCAGCAATCAGCAGTGGTCAATGAGCAAGAAGCTCGTTCTATTACATTACAAGATAAACCAGATGTTGAAGTGCTTGAAGCAAGACTTGGCCTTTTAAATGGGGAACCTGTATGGGAAGTCAATTATCGTATGAGTAATCAACGTATTGGTTATTACTATATTTCAGCGAAAAATGGTAAATGGATTAAAGATATTGAGAATATATAGAAATTGGTGATTTATGGTAAAAATTTCAGATAGAGTATCGAAAATTTTGCCTTCAGGAACTCTAGCGATGACACAAAAAGCTAGAGAACTAAAAGCTCAGGGAAGAAAGATTATTAGTTTATCGATTGGTGAACCTGATTTTAATACACCTGAAGTGATTACAGAGGCAGCCATTGATGCTTTAAGAAAACACGAAACCGATCATTATACACCAGCCTTGGGAATAGATAAGTTAAGACAGGCGATTTGTGATTTTCATAAACGTAAAGATGGAATTGATTTGCAAAAGGAGCAAGTTGCGACTTTTGCGGGTGCTAAGTTTGCACTGTATTCAGTCTTTATGACTTTAGTAGATCCAGGAGACGAGGTTTTAATTCCAATCCCTTACTGGGTGAGTTATGCCGAACAAATTCAATTAGCGGATGGCGTTCCAGTGTATATTGAAACTAGAGAAAAAAATTCGTTTAAACTAACTGTGGATTTACTAAACGAATACGTAACGGATAAGACAAAACTCTTGGCACTCAATGCGCCTTCGAATCCTTCAGGGCTCTTGTATACAAAAGAAGAGTTACTAGCGATTGGAAATTGGGCATTAGAACATAATGTATTTGTTGTATCGGACGAAATTTATTATGAATTAGTCTTTGATGCGCCATCAATCAGTATGGCAAGTTTATCCCAAGAGATTTTTAATAACACATTAGTCATTAATGGATTATCAAAATCAGTTGCGATGACTGGATGGAGACTTGGATATGTATTCGGTCCAAAACGAATCATTAGAGCTTTAAATGACTTAACAAGTCACACAACAAGTAACCCTGCGGCGGTTGTACAATATGCAGCGATTCGTGCTTTCGACGAAGATGTTGAAGCGGCTAAAAAAGAAATGCGTGATGAGTTCCAAAGAAGAATCGACGTATTTCATGGATTACTAAATGACATTCAAGGAATCAAATGTGAGAAGCCTAAAGGAGCGTTCTACTTATTCGCGAATGTGAAAGTAGCCATGCATATCGTAGGTGTTGCTTCTTCAGAAGAATTTGCCCTAAAACTACTCGAAGAAGCAGGGGTTGCAACAGTATCCGGAGAGAACTTTGGATGCAACGGTTTCCTAAGACTCAGCTGTGCTAATAGCGAAGAGGAATTAAGAGAAGCCGCTAATCGAATTAAGGAATTTATTGAATCATATAAGTAAAGGAAGAGTGATATTTTGAAAACTATAACAATGAATCAAGCAAAAGATTACGTTGGACAAACTGTTACCATTGGTGCTTGGGTAACTAACAAACGTTCTAGCGGAAAAATTGCGTTCTTACAATTACGTGATGGAAAAGCTTATTTCCAAGGAATTGTAGTAAAAGCAGACGTAAGCGAAGATACTTTTGAATTAGCAAAAGGATTAACTCAAGAAAGTTCTGTATTTGTAACAGGTGTTGTTCAAGAAGATACTCGTTCTAAATTAGGCTATGAGTTATTAGTAAAAGACATCGAATTAATCGGGGAGAGTCATGAATATCCAATCACTCCAAAAGAGCATGGTACTGACTTCTTAATGGACCACCGTCATTTATGGTTACGTTCAACAAGACAACATGCCATTATGGAAATTCGTAATGCGATTATTTACGCATCATACGAGTTCTTTGATAAAAATGGATTCATTAAATTCGATAGCCCAATTCTTTCTGGAAATGCGGCTGAAGATTCAACTGAATTATTCGAAACAGATTACTTCGGAGATCCAGCGTACTTAACACAATCTGGTCAATTATACTTAGAAGCTGGAGCAATGGCATTTGGTCGTGTATTCGACTTTGGGCCTGTATTCCGTGCAGAAAAATCTAAAACTCGTCGTCACTTAACAGAGTTCTGGATGATGGATGCTGAGTATTTATACTTAACACATGATGAGTCATTAGACTTACAAGAAGCATACGTTAAAGCGTTAATTCAAGGCGTTTTAGACCGTGCACCACATGCGTTAGAAACTCTTGAACGTGATACTGAATTATTGAAGAAATATATTAGCGAACCGTTTAAACGTATCACATACGATGAAGCGATTGACTTATTACAAGCGCATGAAAACGATGAAGATACTGACTACGAACACTTAGAACATGGTGATGACTTCGGTTCACCACACGAAACTTGGATTTCAAACCACTTTGGAGTGCCAACATTCGTAATCAACTATCCAACTGAAATTAAAGCTTTCTACATGAAACCAGTTCCTGGAAACGAAAGTCGTGTACTATGTGCTGACTTACTTGCTCCAGAAGGATACGGAGAAGTTATCGGGGGTAGTGAGCGTGAAACGGACTACGATAAATTATTAGAGAAAATTAAATCAAATGGATTAAATCCAGATGATTATGCATTCTACTTAGATTTACGTAAATATGGTTCAGTTCCTCACTCAGGATTCGGTCTTGGGTTAGAACGTCTAGTAACGTTTATTGCAGGTACGAAACATATTCGTGAAGCTATTCCATTCCCACGTTTATTAAACCGTATTTATCCATAATAAAAAGAATAAGAAAGAGCCGCTGACCTATGTCGTTGGCTCTTTTTTAAAAGAGGGAGGTCAAAAAATGGCATTAACATTCCAAGAACATTGGATTTATAGTGGCAGCACGTCTGTTCCAAATGCATTACTTCAAAATTACAGAAAATTGCAATTGACTGCAGATGAATGCTTATTAATTGCATGGTTAATGCAACGACATCTAGAAGAATCATTTGTGTTAAATATTCGAGAAACTTGCCAACAATTTGGAGTCGACGAAAGACAATTGTTTAGCATTATTCAACATTTAATGGACCGACAAGTGTTAGAGATTAAACAGCGCGAAGCACAAGACGGAAAAAAAGTGGATTACTATAGCTTTAAGCCACTACTTCGTCAATTAGAAGTCTTGTTTAAACAAAACTCTTTTAGTGTTGAAAAGATGTCGCAAAAAGATGTCAATGTGTTGACGTTAATTGAGCAAGAGTTTAATCGTCAGTTAAGCGGATTTGAAATTGAGATGATTTCAGGATGGATTCATAACGATAAGTATCCACAGGAATTAATCGTGGCTGCCTTAAAAGAGGCGGTTTTAAATCAAGCGCATAATGTGAAATATATTGACCGTATTTTATTGGCGTGGAAGAACAAAGGGATTCAATCTGCGCAACAATTAGCAGCGTCTGAAACTCGCACGAAGAATGCACAAGTAGACGTAAAACCAAATGAAACTGCTAGTCAATCAGTTCCATTAGTGAATTGGGTGAAGAGATAAGATGTTATCAAAAGCAAAAACATTACAAGCAGTTCTCGAAATGCAAAAACTATTTCCAGATGCTCATTGCGAACTGGATCACGAGACGCCGTTTCAACTACTGATTGCGACTATTCTCAGCGCGCAAGCAACCGATAAAGGTGTGAATAAAGTCACTCCAAAATTGTTTGCGATTTATCCAAATGCGCATGCCTTAGCGAATAGTGAAGAAGAAGTGGTGATTGAGTGTATTCAATCCTTAGGTCTTTACAGAAATAAGGCAAAGAATATTTGTCTGTGCGCACAGCAATTGGTTGAACGATTTAACGGAGAAGTTCCACGTACAAGAGAAGAGTTGGTGCAACTAGCAGGAGTTGGGCGAAAGACAGCGAATGTCGTGTTAAGCGTCGCGTTTGGATTGCCTGCATTTGCAGTAGATACACACGTAGAACGTATTTCTAAACGACTCCAAATGGTTAAGCAATCGGCTTCAGTCCTAGAAGTAGAAGAGACACTTTGTAAGAAATTACCAAAAGATTTATGGGGGAAAGCCCATCACTGGATGATTTTCTTTGGAAGATATCATTGTATTTCCAGAAAACCAAAATGTGCAAGTTGTCCATTACTCGATATTTGCGCTTATGGTCAAAAAGAAGTATAAACAAAAAATGGTTGGACAATTGTCCAACCATTTTTTTGATTTAAATTGCGATAAAGAATCCATATAAAACAGACATTACAACTAAATACCAATGGAGGTATGTAATTAAACGATTCACCGTGTACTGTTTTCTAAAGTGGATTTGGTAAAGAATCGGAATTAATAATGATAATGAGAATAAAATAATTCCCAAAATATTGAAATGATTCAAATACCATAAGTAGTAAACGACTGTTCCTACTAGCCATGACAGACTGACAAATACATTAAAGATAGCAGCTGCTGGGCCGAAATGTCTTTTGCCTTCTTTTCGCTCTGTCAGTTTTGTTTTAATATGAGACACATACAGTCCAAATAAAACATATTGGAAGAGTTGAGCGCTAATAGCAGAAGTTACATTTCCACTGAGTACATATACTGTAACGAAATTTGCGATATAGTATTTAGCAATCCCATTTAGTAGCAGGTGATAAATATATGAAACTTCATTTACCCTTACTTCAAACAGATTCGTATGATTAAATAGCACAATGGCAAAGAGAAGTAGAACCACTCTAATAGCGACCGTTTGGCAGAAATAGAAGAGAATGGCAAAGAGAATAACATTCGTTAATGCAATGACTGGCCATTTCTTTTTCTCTGGATGAAGTGCTAGTTTGCGATATGAATTTTCTTGTAAGTAAATAGCTACAAAAAATAAAAATAAAACGACAAAATGCAAAAATTGAAATTGCTGTTGTCTTAATGCAAGAATCAAACCGATAAAGCAATAACCAAGCGGTGCTAAGACAAAGCTCAACCACGGGGTAGTTGCTTGGTGAAGAATGCTTTCGATTGATATCGTTTGCGATTCATTATTCATAATAATACCTCATTCTTAAGTATAGCTTAATGATAGGTAATAATAGAGTTCTTGTCAAGGTTTGGAGGTTTTTAGTGATTTTTAAAGAATAAAATGATTATATGTTATGTTTTTTCTAAACTAAAGAAACTACTAAAAATATTAAATTTTTAATGTATTCTTTATGAAAAAGTGATAAAATGAACAAAGAAGGTATTTTTTACCATCAATATAATAAGAAATGAGGAAAGCACGATGAACAAAAACGGGAAAAAAATGGGGATTTTTTCGTTCTTACTATTTTTATTAACAGCACTTTTTACATTAGCTTCTGGGAATGCATCTGCTGAAGAAACTACACCTGCAGTTTCTGTGACTGGTAAATTTGCAGATACCATTACAATTGTTAATGTAACCAATAACGAAGGTGGCAATCTAAATTGGGATTTAGAACAATGGGCTACCTTCCGTATTAATGCAACATATGATTTAGCAGGTAAAAATGTTAAAGCAGGTGACCAAACTACAGTTACCGTTCCAGATGCATTAATTATCACATCCAATAGTTTTGAAATTCGCGATATTAATACAAATGAAATTATCGCTCATGCTATTGTTGATGCTGAAAACAAAAAATTAACATTAACGTATACAGACTATGTTGAAAAACATTCCGATACAAATGGTTCGTTCTTCTTCTATGCACGTATTGACTTTAAGAAACATCCACAACAAGGTGAAATTCCTGTCGTTGTGACAGTCAATGGTGTAACAAAAGTTGCTGGTAAAGTTACATTTAAAGGGATTGGTGATGGAAATCCAAGAACTTTAACAAAAACAAGTTGGGTAAACAATACAGACTATAAGACAGTTTCTTATACAATTTCTGTAAACCGTAACCGTCAAAATATTAAAGAAGTAACATTAGAAGACCATTTGAAATTTACAAATGCTAGCTACGTAAAAGATAGTATTAAAGTTATTAAAGGTAAATTTGCTTATGTAGATGGAGAATGGCAATTCTCTGACCGTGTTGATGTTACAGATCAACATAAAGTGACAGTCGCTGAAGATGGACAATCTTTCGTAATTGATTTAGGCGATATTACTGAAGCTGATCAATACCGTATTGCTTATGATGTTCGATTAAACTACCAACCAGTTGATGGCGAATTATTAAAGAATGACGCTACATTAAAAGGTAAAGGTGTCGTTGTTAAAGAAGTGACAAATGCTTCCGCAGTTCAAATTGCTGGTGGTGCTGGTATTGGTTATATATTTACAATCAATATCCATAAAGTTGATAACTCTAACCAACCAATTAAAGGTGCTAAATTTAAAGTAGTACGTGAAGCGAACAACCAAGTAATCGGTGAATACGAAACTGATGAAAATGGTAATATTACTGTTAATGCATTATTAAAAGATAAATATATCTTGACAGAAACAGAAGCTCCTGCAGGATTCGTTATTAAAGACGCTGATACTGTCGTTAATGTTGAAGACTTCGGAACAGATCACGCTGTTACAAAAACAATTGTGAATCCAAAAGAAGAGACAACAACAACTACAACAACTACAACAACGACATCAACGACATCAACGGAAGCTCCTACAACAGTAACAACTACTACTGAGGCACCTACAACTGTTACAACAACAACTGAAGGACCAAGTACAGTAGTGACAACTGAAAATACAACAACTACTGAAGAAAAGCCTGAATTACCAAATACAGGTACAACAAACTACAATCTTCTAGTTGTAATTGCAAGTGTGTTATTAGTCGGCGCATACGCAATTGTTCGTAAAGAAGTAAAATAATAGAATAAATCATCTTGAAGAAAGTCTAAGTCTTTGAATTTAGGCTTTTTTCTTATGTTTGGAAAAAATGTTCATATAAGAGTAGTTTTTGCTATCTTTTTTTACAATAAATGCTATAATGAGAAAGTTAAAAATGATATTCCCGAAAGGATACACAATGTGTAGATGCCTTGTAACCGGAATTGAATGGGGGAAAAAGAAATGGAAAAAATTTTATTTACATCGGAATCCGTAACAGAAGGACATCCCGATAAAATCGCAGACCAAATTAGTGATGGTATTTTAGATGCCATTTTTGCTCAAGACCCAACAGCGCGTGTAGCCTGTGAGACAGTAGTAAACACTGGTTTAGTCGTATTAGTAGGAGAAATCACAACAAGTGCTGTTGTCGATTATCAACAAGTTGCTCGTGATACTATTCGTAAAATCGGTTATACAGACCGTAAATATGGATATGATGCAGATTCAGTTGCTGTATTAGTTTCACTGGATAAACAATCACCAGATATCGCAATGGGGGTTGACGATGCATTAGAAACACGTGGACAATCAGAAGAGTTTGGAGCAGGAGACCAAGGATTAATGTTTGGTTATGCAACAAACGAAACTGAATCATATATGCCACTACCAATCGACTTAAGTCATAAGTTAGCTTATCAACTTGCAAAAGTTCGTAAAGAGAAACAATTGGACTACTTAGGACCAGATGGTAAAGTTCAAGTGACAATCGAGTACACACCTGAACACCAAGTAAAACGTATTGATACAATCGTAGTAAGTACACAACATGATGAAGAAATTTCTCAAGATCAAATCAGAAAAGATATTTTAGAGTATGTTGTAAAACCAGTTGTACCAGCTGAATTATTAGACGACGAAACTCGTTACTTCATTAACCCAACTGGTAAATTCGTTATCGGTGGACCTGTAGGAGACTCTGGTTTAACAGGACGTAAAATCATCGTAGATACTTACGGTGGTTATGCGCGTCATGGTGGTGGAGCTTTCTCTGGTAAAGACTCTACAAAAGTTGACCGTTCTGCAAGTTATGCAGCGCGTTACATTGCTAAAAACGTCGTAGCAGCTGGTCTTGCTGATAAATGCGAAATCCAATTAGCCTATGCGATTGGGGTAGCACAACCAGTTTCTATCGCTGTAGATACATTCGGTACGAACCATGTTCCAGAAGATAAAATTATCGAAGTCATTCGTAAAGAGTTCCGACTAACTCCAAAAGGAATTATTGAAACATTAAACTTACGTAGACCAATCTACCAACAAACAGCCGCTTATGGTCATTTCGGTAGAACAGATATTGAACTTCCATGGGAACAACTGAATAAAGTAGAAGAGTTAAAAGCTTATTTTGCTTAAACGATTATAAAGAAATCCAACCTCTAAAAAGAGGTTGGATTTTGTTTTTAGTAGAAAATTACCATATATGGTAATTTTCTACTTTTTTTGGTTCTATAATTTCTAGGGTTGATGGAAATTTTCCACCAACCCTATTTTAGT
>CAUPXN010000010.1:0-27362 GCA_963515505.1 uncultured Streptococcus sp. | reverse complement strand
TATGAAATTTGATTTTCAAAGTGATATCCCGTTATTTCAACAAGTAGCCAATCAATTGGAAGAGGAAATCTTCCATGAAGTCTACAAAGAAGGAGATCAAGTACCGTCGACAACTGAGATTTCCACAGGATATCAAATCAATCCAGCAACGGTATTGAAAGGAATGAACTTACTCGTGAGCGAACAAATACTTGAAAAGCGAAGAGGTCTTGGAACGTTTGTAGCAGAAGGGGCCAGAAAAATTATCTTAAGCAAGAAGCAAAATGAATTTGCCAATCAAATGGTGCCAAACTTCTTAAAAGAAGCACAAGCGCTCGGTATTACGAAAGACGAATTAGTAAAAATCATCGAAGGAGGCTTCCAATAATGAGTATTGAAGTCAAAAATTTAAAGAAGAAGTTTTTAAAAAAAGAAGCGGTAAAAGGAGCAACATTCACGATTGAACCTGAAAGTATTATCGGGTTGCTCGGACGAAATGGTGCCGGAAAGAGTACAGTGCTAAATATGATTGCACGCCGTATCGAAAAGACAAGCGGAGACATCACTCTTGACGGGGTGGACCTTCATAAGACAGCAAGCGCGATGCATGAAGTGTACTTATCAAGTTCTGATAACTGGTTCCCGCAAGAATATAAATTTAAAGATCTCCTTGCTATCTATAAAGTGACTTATCCAGAATTTGATATGGAATTTGCCCAAGACCTTATTAAAGTGTTCGATGTGAACGTGAAGCAAAAATACTCAAAAGCCTCAACAGGGTATAAAAGCATTATGAAGATTATCTTGGCGCTTGCGAATCCTAGCGAATATATCTTTTTAGATGAACCAGTGCTTGGGCTTGATGCGAACCACCGTCATATTTTCAATAAGAAATTGCTTGAAGCGTATGCGCGCCGTCCTCGTACATTTGTCATCGCAACGCATTTAATCGAAGAAGTTGCTTCCATTTTAGAAAAAGTGATTGTTATCAAAGACGGAGTAGTAACTGAAGAAGTACTGGTCGAAGATGTTCTTCGTAAAGGATATGTCGTTAGCGGGGCATCCCCATTAGTACAAGAATATGTTGCCGATAAGAAAGTACTTGAAACAGACCAAATCGGAAACTTTACAAGAAGTGTGGTGATTGGTGCTATTGGAGAAGCACAACCAGGATTAGAGTTTTCTCCATTAACATTACAAGATTACTTTATCTCAATCACTCGAAAGGAGAATGAATAAGATGAACCGTTTATTATCAGTTGTCAGCATGGGATTAGCTAGAAGATGGAAAACAATTTTAATGTTCTTAGGAATTTGGTGGATTATTACAAGTTTCATAATGAAGATTTTTGCAAATGGGGACCTTAGCACATTCGGTACTTATTTCCCAATTTACTTCGATAATGAAATTGCAATTATCCTATTACTCATCGGAATTGGATATATCGTTGAACAATTCCGTCTAGAAAGCCAATTAGGATTAACAAGAAAAGAACAAATCGAAAGCTTATTCATTCAAACGCTTGTCGATTCTGGAATCATCACACTCATTTACGCCTTATTAATTCCACTAAGAAATGGAGTTTCACTCGGCGCAGTAACCATTCAATCGATTTTAGGGGACCTATTTGACCCAGAAAATATCGTGATTAGCATCGCAGTTCTTTTCGTGAAGGTTGTTCTAATTCACCTAATCGCAAATGTTATTGGGATTGTTCTTAATAAAGTTAATCAAAAGACAGGCATCTTCGTATTATCAGGAGTGTTCATGCTTTCTGCATTAATTGGTGGAAGTGCTTTTAGACGAGTTAGTGATGGCCAAATGCCAGAATTTGTAAAAGCTCTTCTAGAATTCATCAACCTTATTACAACACATAAAGTTGAATCCATTTCTATCGCATTAGTGATTCTAGTGGTGCTTCAAATCCTCGTGACAAGAAAACACCAAAGCATTGCTCCAGAATAAAATCTATCCTAGAACTCCTGCACTCAGGAGTTCTTTTTGTTTAGGGCGGAGGTTTCTCTCCTTTCTTTTTTAGTCACCTAGTCGTATTAAAAAAGTTATGAGTACCAGTGTTTGAATGAAAAGGCTGGAGGAGTCAAACGGAGGGCCTATCGGATTCTATAGTGTGTGTAATAGCGCGCGTAACTGATGCGAATTAGCAGTAGTTTGGAATTTATTCCTTACTACTGCTTTGAGGCTCAGTAGGTGAGAGACCACGGCTCGAACCGCTACAGCTATTACAAACACTATGAAGATATCCGATAAAGGCATGCAGTGTAGACCCTCCAAAGCCTTTTCATTCAAACACCGAAGGTGTCTAAAACCAGTTTATTAGTTGGTTAACTTTTTCATAAACCAAACCACTTTTGAATCAGCGCCACGCGAACTATGGTATACTATAGAAGACTAAAGAAAGAAAGGTTGAGAAACCATGAAAAGACCAATCGGGTTTATCGATTCGGGCGTTGGCGGTCTTACCGTCCTCAAAGAAGCCCTCAAACAATTACCAAACGAATCCATGATCTTCCTTGGCGATTCAGCACGTTGCCCATATGGCACACGACCAGTTGAAGAAATCCGCCAATATACATTAGAAATGGTGCAATTTTTACTAGAGAAAAATATTAAAATGCTCGTGATTGCGTGTAACACTGCTACTGCAGTGGTGCTAGAAGAATTACAAAACACCTTAACGATTCCAGTCGTTGGAGTGATTCAACCAGGAAGCCTTGCAGCTATTAAGCAAACCAATAATGACCGCATCGGTGTCCTTGGAACAAATGCGACGATTGCGAGTAAGGTTTATCCAAAGACCATGCATGACAAAAATAAAGATATTGAAGTGTTTGATATTGCTTGTCCAAAATTTGTACCAATCGTTGAGAGTAATCAATCAGATACAACTGAGGCAGAAGAAGTGGTTCGCGAAACCTTGCATCCATTAGAAGGAACAGCGGTTGATACGGTGATTCTAGGCTGTACGCATTATCCATTGCTTCGTCAAACGATTCAAAAAGTGGTAGGAGACAACGTCACATTAATTGACTCAGGAGCAGAAACAGTCTCAAGCGTGAGTGCGTTATTAGATTATTGCAAATTAAGCGAAACGCCTGAAACGAATCCTGAACCAACGCTTGAAATTTATACAACTGGAGAAGCGAGTCTCTTTGAAGAGATTGCTGAAAACTGGTTGAATCGAACAGGTCTGAAGGTGAAAAAAGTGACACTTAAAGAAGAAGTAAAACCAGTCGAATTGAAAAAAGAAATCGTGATTGCGACGAATAATGTTGGGAAAGCTAGAGAGTTTGCGGAGATTTTCGAACCAAAAGGATACGCTGTGAAGACTCTTCGAAATTTTCCAGAATTAGAAGAAGTCGAAGAGACAGGAACAACCTTCGAAGAAAATGCACGTTTGAAGGCTGAAACGATTGCGAATGAGCTTCAAACAATCGTATTAGCGGATGACTCTGGTCTCTGCGTGGACGCGTTAGACGGTCAACCAGGTGTGTATTCTGCAAGATTTGCCGGCGAACCAAAGAGCGATGCTGCGAATAACGCAAAACTCTTATCAGAACTTGGCGGACTTGTTGGAGAAGAGCGTTCGGCTCACTTCACTTGTTGCTTAGTGCTGGCTGCACCTAATAGCGAGTCACTTGTGGTTCAAGCAGAATGCCCAGGCCAAATCGCGACTCTACCAGCTGGGGATAGCGGATTTGGATACGATCCATTATTTATTGTTCCTGAGTACGGAAAGACATTTGCAGAACTAGGGATGGATATTAAAAATAAAATTAGCCACCGTGCAAAAGCCATCGAATTGCTTGTTAGCCAGTGGGAAAAATGGACTCATGAGTTAAATCAAACGGAGGAATCATTATGAAAATTGTCGTTGTCAGTGATAACCATGGACAAGAGTTAACATTAAAGAGAATCTTCGACCACTATGCAGGAAGTGATGTGACTTTTGTGCATACAGGAGATTCAGAATTTCCATATAAAGACGAACGCCTATCGCATTGTATTCGTGTAACAGGTAACTGCGATTACGATCCAGAATATCCACGTTCAGAAGTGTTTACGCTAGAAGGCATTAATTTCTTTGTAGCGCATGGTCACTTCGAATATGTGAACACTGGTCGTGAGTATTTAGCCAATGCGGCTAAAGAAATGGGGGCGAGTGTCGCGTTTTACGGCCATACGCATAAATTAAATGCTGAGAATGTTAACGGAGTACTTTGCATCAATTCTGGATCAACGAATTATCCTCGTGGGAGCTATGAGGGGACTCCGTCGTATGCTGTGCTAGATATTCTTTCTAAAGACAAATTACGTTTAACGTATTACACAACGAAACACGAAGTATTAGATGGCCTCGTTTTAGACTATACGTGGTCTGATGAGGGAGGGTATACGCTTGATTCATAAACGAATCCAGGAGTTGTTACTTGAAGACCGTGATAAACTCTTTATCGATGCGGAAAAAGTAGCCATTCTTCAAGAGGATCATACATTGGAACACGCGATGCTTGTGTTGACGAATGTGCGTTATTCACTCATCCCTGTATTGAATAAGGAAAATAAAATCGTAGGTCTAATTTCACTTGCGATGATTTTACATAAAATCACTGGTGTGGAACAAATTCATATGAATCAATTAGGAAAATACAAAGTGCGTGATGTGATGCGTACGGAGTTTCCGATTATTCATCAGGATACGCAAGTGGAAGATGTGTTAAATGAGCTTGTGGATGAGAGTTTTATTTGTATTGGGAATGATGAGGATGAGTTTGTGGGGATTGTGACGAGGAAGGAGCTTTTAAAGCGCATCAACTTCATGGTACATGAACTCACCCGCGAATATGATTTTGTGGAAAAAAATAATAATAAATTAACCAATTACTAGAGTCCTTTGGATTTACATATAGTAATCATTGTAGCTGTACCGGACTGAGCCTTACGTCTCAGTTCCTATCGAGCCTCAAACTGGCGCTAGAAAATAAATTTTCAAGCACCAGTAATTCGCATCGATTACACTCGCTACGATGATTACTACATTATCCAAAGGACTCTTTTGTAATTGGTTTATTCAAATTTGAGTGAGTTTATGTTCCATTCCGTAGGAAGCAGAAGCAATGTGAGGTTAGAAACTGCATCCCATTTTGAAAATTCTTAATGGATTTCTCAAAGCACAAGAGCGATTTCCTTTTGGAATTCTGGATAATAGCTTTAATGGGGCACCGGTGCAAGCCTTGGTCTTGCACCTTAAAAGTCTCAAAAAGGGCGTAGGGAATAAATTCCTTACGCCCTTTAATTCGCATTTTATGCAAGTTCCCATTATTGCTATTATAGAATTCCTCGGAATCGCTGTAGCTTATTTTTTTAATGCAGGTGAGTTGATGTACCATTCCGTAAGAACATAAGAATAGAAAAATAGAATCTGCTTCCCAGCTTAAAAGTAAAGGGTGCAGGGGAACCACATTATTCAAAGGACTCTTTTGTAATTGGTTTATTCAAATTTAGGTGAGTTGATGTACCGTTCCGTAAGAAAGAGAGGAGCAGGGAGAGGTGTGTGCATCCTACGAAAAAGAAAAAAAGAAGGCGCGGGGCCTTCTTTTTTAGTTGGTTGAATATGGGATGACTGGTGATGAGAGGTCGATGCCTTGTTTTAGCAGTGCTTCTTGATAAAGTGTTAAATAGCGTTGGTAGGTTGCATGTTGCAAACCGTTTTTTGTCATTAGAGCGATGGTGAATACAAATTGACCATTTGGTTTGGTTTGTGGTCCAACGATTTTTGGCGGAGCGGTTAGAGCTTCGTCGGTTCGTGTATATTGGTTATTAATTTCTTCAATGACTGAGTATACAGATTTTAAATCCACGTTGCTATTTAAAGGTAATTCGATTAAAGCACGCATATTTCCACGAGATTGGTTACTTACAACAGTGATATTGCGGTTTGGAATGTAATGAAGAGTTCCGTCATAACCGCGAACTTGTGTAGTACGGACACCCACGCTCGCGATGGTTCCAGAGATGTTGTTAATAAGAACGGCATCTCCAACTTCGAATTGGCGTTCAAGTAGGATGAAGAGACCATTAATCACATCTGATAGGAAACCTTGCGCACCAAGACCAAGGGCAACACCAGCGATTCCAGCACCAGCAAGTAAGCTAGAAATTGGAACACCGATAATCGAAAGAATCCAGTAAATTAAAATGAAGTATAGGAAATAATCGAGCATATTTTCTAAGAGCTTCACGATCGTCTTTTGTCTATTTTCACTTTGACGAACGACTTTCACAGAGGAAAGAATTGTTTTCTTAAATAGATAATGTAAAAATTTCTTTCCAAAGTAGAAAACTAGAAATAGTAGGATTAATGATAATAACTTCGTAAAAACATTTGATAAAATGGATTCCCAATCAAAGGAATTCCAGTAATTCGTAAAGAAATTTGTGATGGAATCTATCCATAAGACATTGTGCATAATTGTCACCCTTTATTAGTAATAAAATAAGTGTAACATATGTAAAAAATGATTGAAAGCATAGGCAATTTAAGAAATAATATGATGGTATTTTTCAGAAGAAAGTGTTATCATTAAATTATACTTAAAGATTGGAGGAATGGCTCAATGACAGGTGTTGAGATTGCTGCATTAATTGCTGCATGTGCTTTATTAGCATTAGTGGTTTTTGTAATTGTCAAAGTATCACCGATTTTATCAAGATTAAATAAAACCGTTGATAATGTGAATCATTCATTAGAAGTCATTACAAAAGATGTTGATAGTCTTTCAATTGAAGTTGAAGGGTTATTAAATAAAGCAAATGTACTCGTAGATGACGTGAACGGCAAACTTAAAGCGACAAATCCGTTGTTTACAGCGGCAGGCGATTTAGGTGTGACGATTTCAGATGTAAATACATCTTCTCGTAATCTAGCAACAAAAGCAGTGAAGCTTTCAAAAACAAGTCGTGCAGTAGCGGCGTTTAATTTTGGAAGAACAATTCTTTCAAAGAAGAAAAAAGTAAAATAACGAAACGGAGTGTTGAACATGAGTAAATCAGGCGGATTTTTATTAGGAGCATTTATCGGAGCATCTGCAGCAGCAGTAACAGCTTTATTATTTGCACCAAAATCAGGTAAAGAATTACGTGAAGACTTAGCGAGAGAAGCAGATCGCTACAAAGAACAATTATCAGAATACGGTGAAATCGCACGTGCAAAAGGTGTTGAATTCGCTGAAGTAGCTAAAACTTCAACACAAGATATTCGTGTAAACTTACAAGAACAAGCTGGCCACTTAAAAGAACAAGTTTCTAAACAAGCAGCTAACTTAAAAGACCAAGTTGCAGCTCAAACTGAAAACTTAAAAGGTCAATTTAACGAAACAGTTGAAAAAGTTAAAGGAAACTTTTCTAAAGGAAAAGAAGAATCAGCAGAAGTTGTTGCTGAATTAGCTGAAGACGTAAAAGAAAAAGCTGAAGAAGTTAAAAAAGAAGCTTAATTTTATTGTTAAATAATGAAAGCCTGGGGATTCCCCAGGCTTTTTCTTTTGGATTAGAAGTCGTATTTAACGGCTGTGAAGAGTTTTGCCCCATCCTTAGTAACGGCTAGGCAGTCTTCGATACGTACGCCATAGTCACCTGAAATATATACGCCAGGTTCTACAGAGAAACACATACCTTCAACGAGTTCCATATCGTTTCCTTCCATAATTGAAGGGAATTCATGAACGCTTTGGCCGATACCGTGTCCAAGGCGGTGGATGAAGTATTCGCCGTATCCAGCTTCTGTGATAATATCGCGAGCAATTTTATCAATTTCGCTAGCTTTCATTCCAGGTTTCACTGCTGCGATGGCTGTGTCATGTGCTTTTTGAACAATATCGTAGATTTCTTGATGGCGAGGATCTTTCGCGCTGTCATTTCCGAAGAAGACAGTACGTGTGATGTCACTTGCGTAACCATCGACCATCGTTCCGAGGTCAAAGAGGACCCATTCGTTTTCTTTAAGGGTACGTTCTCCAGGTTCACCGTGAGGATCTGCAGCGTGGTCGCCAAAGAGCACCATTGTATCAAAACTCATTTGAGAAACGCCCAGTTTTTTCATCTCGAATTCGATAATAGCCACGACTTCGCGTTCTGAGATACCAACCTTCAAGGCTTTCTTTCCGATTTCAATCGCTTTGTCGGCAAAGGTTCCTGAATAGACAAGTTTATCAATGGCTTCAGAATCTTTCACAAGACGAAGTTGTTGAACGACTGGTGTTAAGTCCACTGTAAATCGAATGCCAGGGAAGTGCTTTTGTAATTGTTCAGCAGCAAAGAGTGAAAAGTCCACTTTTTCCACGGCGAAATTCGTTTGTGCAGGAAAGTGCTCTTTAATCGCATCTGATAAGAGTTTCCAGCCGTCTTCATGGTCTTGGTAACTCTTCACGATAAAGTCAGGTTCTGCCTTTTGAGCCACTTGATGTTCCAATGCTGGAACGAAGAGTAGCGGAGTCGCTCCTGGTGTATATACGAGTGCCACGATTCGTTCATGTGGCTCTGTTGAGAATTTTGTCAAAAGACGAATGGTCTCTGGATTTTGGATAAAAACAATCGGATTTTGTTTTTCTTTCATTTCATTTTCCAATTGTAAAAAAGTAGGGTTTAGTTTCATAATTTCATCTCCTTGAATCTATTGTAGCATATTATTACATCAATAATGTAAATAGTTTCAAAAATTATATGAAAATTGTTGTGAAACGCTTGCAAAAGATTTATGAAAGTGCTATCCTATGATTAGATGAAAAGATGCACAAAGGAGATTTGTAGATGGAAAAGCAAACAATTACGATTTATGACGTTGCTCGTGAAGCAAATGTATCCATGGCTACAGTATCACGTGTAGTAAACGGGAACCCAAACGTAAAACCAGCGACTCGTAAAAGAGTACTAGATGTTATCGATGAATTAGATTATCGTCCAAATGCCGTTGCTCGCGGACTTGCAAGTAAGAAAACTACGACTGTTGGAGTGATCATTCCAGATGTCACAAACCTTTACTTTGCGAGCTTAGCACGTGGGATTGATGACATTGCGACAATGTATAAATATAACATTATTCTAGCGAACTCAGACCAAAATAATCATAAAGAAATTCAAGTGTTAAACACATTATTGTCAAAACAAGTAGATGGTATTTTATATATGGGAAACCATTTAACACCTGAATTACGCACTGAAATTATCCGCTCTAAAACACCTATCGTTTTAGCAGGAACAATGGATGCGGAACATGAAATTGCGTCTGTAAATATCAACTTTAAAGAAGCAACTCAAGAAGCCGTTGAAACATTAATTGAAAATGGACATAAGAAAGTGGCTTTCGTAACAGCTGCGTTGAAGAATGTAGCTTCTGTAGATTTCCGTTTAGAAGGATATAAAGCTGCTTTAGATAAAGCAGGTATTAAATTTGATCCTAAATTAGTATACGAAGTGCCATTGACATATCACGCTGGTGAATCAGTAGCGGAACGTATTCATAAAGCAGGCGTTACAGCTGCAATCGTAACAGATGACGAAACTTCTGTAGGTTTATTAAATGGATTAATCGACTTAGGAATTAAAGTTCCTGAGAAATTCGAAATCATCTCAAGCAATAACTCTAAATTAACGAAGATGACTCGTCCAATTCTTTCAACAATTGCACCACCTTTATATGATATCGGTGCCGTAGCAATGCGTCTATTGACGAAGATTATGAACAAAGAAGAGATTGTTGAATCTGAAATTACATTACCTTACAAGATTGAGTTACGACACACAACTAAATAAGGATAAACAAACAGCCTATCGGAATTCCGATAGGCTGTTCTACTTTCTTCCTATATTATATAGAAGCAATCAAAAAGGCCGGACAGATGTCCAGCCTTTTGTTTGTTTACGGTTAATGTGCCTGAGTTGTTGCAGGAGCTTGAGTTGAAGGTGCTTGCGTTGTTGCAGGAGCTTGGCTTGAAGGTGCTTGAGTTGCAGGAGCCTGAGTCGTATCAGGTTTCTTCTCTTCCTTCTTCTGTTCTTTTTTCTCTTCTTTCTTCTTATCGCTAGAAGATGAAGATTTATTCCAGAATCGACTTAATTCTTCTGGGGTTGCACCCACCATAAAGTCATATCTTGGATCCATAGGAGGGAAGTCCTTCTTGAACCAATCTGTTGTCATTGAACCACCGATTGAGTAAGTACCACCATTTTCTCCTTTAAATGAACCTGCTTTTGTACCAGTTGTTGATACGACAGAATCACGATATACAGAGTCTGGTTGCGTAAAGCTTGTTTCTTTACCAATCAATTCAGGGTTTGCTTCGTATGCAGCTCTCATTAAGTTCGTCCATTGACGTTGGCTACGCATCGTTGGTTCACCGTATCCGTCGCCACCAGTAATTGCGTATCGAGCGTTATAGAAGTTGTCATATCCAATCCATGAACCGAGAGTAACTGTTGGTGTATAAGCCACAAACCAGTTATCAATCTCGTTTTCTGAAGTACCTGTTTTACCAGCTAAATCAGAACTGAATCCCATATTTCCTTTAATATTGTAGAAGATTGTAGAGCTTGCGATATCTTGTAACATGTTTGTTGTTAAGAACGCTGTAGCATCTGAGAAGACGCGCTCTGCTTTATCTTCGTGTTGGTAAATCACATTTCCACGAGAGTCTTCAATCTTTTCGATTAAGTATGATTCGTGGTGTTCACCGCCGTTTGCCAGTGTAGAGAAGGCACTAGTTTGTTCTCTTACAGAAGGACCTGTTCTTGTACCACCGATTGAAAGGGCGATATTTTGATATTCATCTTCACCGATACCTTCAGTGATACCCATTTTCTTCAAGTATTCACCAGCGTTAATGCCTTTTTGAAGCATTGCTTGGTAAATCTTAATAACTGGGTTGTTTAATGATTTGAACAATGCGTAACGAACCGTTAAGAATTGGTTCGTAATAGAGTTACCATAGTTGGTTGGTTGCCAGTAAGTTCCGTTTCCTTGTGCGATACTAATCTTTGTATCCGGAACGATGCTTGCTGGGTAAATCAAGTTGTTTTCAATCGCTGGTGCATATACCAAGATTGGCTTGATGGTTGAACCAGGAGAGCGGTGTGTTGAAAACGCGTGGTCCACTTGGTTGGCTTCAAAGTCACGACCTGCGACGAAACCAAGAATACGACCTGTTTTGTTTTCGATTAATACAGCACCATTTTGAGCTGGCTCTTTTTGAGATTTAGTTTCACCAGTACTTTGATCAACATATTGTGTGTTATATGTTGGTCCAATTAAGTCCCCGTTTTCAGCAATGGCTTTTTGCATTGCATCGTATACTTTTTGGTCAACGGTTGAAGTGACACGGTAACCAGAAGAACTTAATTCACGCTCAGCCTCGTCATAGTATTTACTATATAATTCTGAGTCGTTTTTAACATCGTTATACGTCAATTTGTTTTTCTCAGCTGCTTTTGTCATTAAGACTTTAACGGCCTCACGATGCACAGCTTGATATAAGTATGATTGACGGTTTGAAGCAAGCTCTTTTGGAGGAAGGAAGTCCTTCGTAATGTCATACGCTAGAGCTTCTTCGTATTGTTCTTTAGTAATTTTGTTTTCACGATACATACTGAAGAGAACGGTCTTCATACGTTCTACACCAGCAGATACGTCTTCTTTCATTGTTGCGACGTTTGTATATGGTGTGTAAACAATTGGGTTTTGAGGCATCCCTACAAGATACGCTGCTTGTGGCAATGATAAGTCTTTTGCGGAAACACCGAAGACACCTTGAGCGGCTTCTTCGATACCAGCAATGTTTAACCCGTTATTATTACGTCCAAACGGAGAAACGTTTAAGTAAGCTTCTAAGATTTGGTCTTTCGTAAAGTGTTTTTCAAGACGTAATGCGTAAAGAATTTCGTTTGCTTTACGTTTGAAAGTAACTTCGCTTGTTAAAATCTGTTGCTTAATTAATTGTTGTGTTAACGTAGATCCACCCGTTGCGCCTGAATCAGAAGAAGCAACTTCTTGTAAGAGGGCACGGATAAGAGCCTTTGGAACAATCCCGTTATGATCATAGAATGAACTATCTTCTGTAGCGATGATTCCATCTTTTACATATTGCGAAATTTCTGATAAAGGTTTTACGATACGTAATTCATCAGTATTTACATCTGAAATCTTCGTTCCATCTTGATAGTAGAAACTAGAGATTAAGTTGAGATTTCCGATGGCATCACTCATTTGTTCTTGAGTAAGAGGTTCTTCATTGGAAGTCAAACTTGCAAAGTATCCAAGTCCAATCCCGCCTCCGAATACACCAATGAGCATCAGTGCTAGAATTGCGATTACAAAAATGTTTTTAAGGACTGAATAAGCAATATTAAAAATAAAACGCATATTTTTAAGAATCGGTTTGTTCCAAATAGAAAGTAGAGCCTCGCGCCAATCTGGAGTTTGGTTCTGTTCTGACATAAGTTCAACTCTTTTCATTTATACATATTTTTGTCCATTATATCAAAAAACGATGAAAATTACTATTTTTTACTTGTAGGAGTAGGGTTTAGAGAAGTTTTTTATAAAAAAGTTTTAGGTGTAAAGAGAAAATACTTTACAAGCATCCGTCTATCTGCTAAACTATGTAACTGTGAGATTAATACATGGAGGTGTAAATAATGGCAGTTAAAATTCGTTTAAAACGTATGGGTTCTAAGAAAAGTCCTTTCTACCGTGTAGTTGTAGCTGATTCACGTTCACCACGTGATGGTCGTTTCATCGAAACAGTTGGAACATACAACCCAGTAGCAAACCCAGCAGAAGTTTCAATCAATGAAGAATTAGCATTAAAATGGTTAGCTAACGGTGCTCAACCTTCTGATACAGTTCGCAACTTGTTATCACAACAAGGTATCATGAAGAAATTCCACGAATCAAAGTTTTCTAAGTAATTTCTATAAAGTCGACAATTCGATGGAGAGGTGAAAAGAATGCCTGAGATTAGTGAATTAGTATTGTCAATGGTTAAACCATTAGTTGAATTCCCTGATGATGTTCGTATCGACATCTCTGAATCAGATGAATTCATGGAATATACTTTACGCGTGAATCCTCAAGATATCGGTCGTGTGATCGGTAAACAAGGTCGTGTGGCTCGCGCAATCCGTACGATTACTTATAGTGTTCGTACTCGCGGACCAAAACGTGTGCGTCTAAGTATTGAGAACCTAGATTAATAGGAGAAGCCTTGGAGAAATCCAAGGCTTTTTTTGTTATACATAATTAGACCAACGATTACGTCAATCCTTTCGGATTGTCTCTATACTAGCTGTACTAGGGCACCGGATTGAGCCTATGGTCTCAATCTCTTTCAAGATTCAAATGGACTCTAAAAAATAAATTTTTAAGAGTCCATAATTCACTTTGAATGCTATCCCCTAGTACTGCTAGTATAGAATCCGAAAGGTTTGTAATCGTTGGTACTATAAAAAAGTTGGATTTCTGCAAGGCTTCACCGGGGGAAGAGACAGAAGAGGGTGTGTGCTGGGAATGGAGCGCCTTGTAATCGTTGGTACTATAAAAAAAGTTGGATTTCTGCAAGGCTTCACCGGGGGAAGAGACAGAAAAAGGTGTGTGCTTTGAACGAGGTGCTTAAAATTGTTAGTGCTACAGTATATGGATTTCTGCGTTGAGTTAGAGTGGAAGAAAAGGTGGGTGATACCGTATACGGTATAACGAGTGTTCTTTTATTGTTGTTAGTACTCGGGTTTTTGATTGTTTTTCGTGAGTTTGGTATGATAAGTGAGTAAAATTATAGTTGAAGGGAAGACCTTATGAAGAAAAAGCCGATATTAAAAGAACAAATGAATCGACAATATTATTATTTATTTGGCCTATCCGCTATTTTGATGTTACTTGCATTTTGTCTTGAATCACCACAGAGACTACTTGATGGAATGATTACGATATTAATTTCGCCAAGTCAGTTGTTTACGGATTATATGCAAATTGCGTCTGTCGGAAGTACGCTATTGAATGTGGCTATTATGCTTCTGATAAATATTTATAGTTATAAGAAATTAGAAATTCCTGTTAATGGAACGGTCATTGGAAGCTTGGGGATGCTTGCAGGATTTTCCTTCTTCGGGAAAAACCTCTTTAACAGTATTCCGTTTATGTTAGGCGTATGGATTTATGCAAAAGTCACAAAGCAGAATTATCGAAATTATGTGATTGTCGGATTGTTTGGGTCGGCATTAGGACCACTTGTTTCTTTCCTTGCATTCGGAGGAGCTTTGCCGAGTGGTTGGAGCATTCTTGTGGCGTATGCGCTTGGAATCTTTATTGGATTTATTTTGCCACAATTATCAACGCAGTATTTAGGGTTTCATCAAGGTTTCAGCTTGTATAACGTTGGGTTTACAGCTGGGATTGTTGGGATGGTCGTACTAGGGTTTCTAAATGCGTTTGAAATTGTAGTAGAGACAAAGACGCTTGCGAATACAGAAAGTCCGCTGATTTTATATGGAATCTTAATTGGACTTTGTGTGATTTTACTTGCGACAAGTTTCTATCTCCATTTTAAAAAGAAAGAAAAATATCATTTTAAATTACTCTTGAAACTATCAGGACGTCTGCCAAGTGACTTCGTAGAGATGACGAACTTGGCTACAGTGACATTCAATATGAGTATTATGGGGCTCATCCTATTAGGTTATGTGCTGATTAATGGTGGGCTACTCAATGGTCCGATTGTCGGTAGTATTATCGGAGCGATGAGTTTTGGAGCCTTCGGGAATCAAGTGAAAAATACGGTTCCTGTGCTAGTCGGGATTATGATTGGCTGCTACTTAACAGGAGTTGACGTGGCAAGTACGAGTGCGCTTGTGGCTGCGATTTTTGGTACAACACTAGCTCCGGTGAGCGGATATTATGGACCCCTTGCTGGGGTGATTGCAGGGTTTGTACACATTACACTTGTGAGCCACGTGGTTGTAATGCATGGTGGTTTAAACCTCTATAACAATGGATTCGCGGGAGGATTCGTTGCAGCAGTTCTCGTACCAATTTTTGAAATTTTTGAAGGGATTCGTCAAGATATAAACGAAAGAAAGGCTGAGGGATAATGGCAACAGAAAAGGATTTTGTGAAACGTATCGTGAAGGAAATGGTCGATTATTATTTGTACCACGAATTGTATGATGTAACAGCACATGTCGTGTATGTACCGCATGAAAAAGCAACCATTACGTGCACAGCGCCGTATACAAAATTACCGAAAGACTTAGATTTATTAGAAGCAGGATTATCTGTGGAAAAACACTTAGAATTAGATTCGATGTACAGTTCGTTGATGGGATCGCATAATCGTGATAAAAACTATTGCATCCTTGGTCAATGTATTGATGATTACGATATTGAAGTGACGGATGAGACGCTTAAGATTATTGTAGAACGACTCTTTTAAGGAGGAAATGGAATGACAACTTTTTATAAAGTAGGAAAAATCGTAAATACACAAGGGCTTCGTGGGGAAGTACGTGTGATTTCAACAACAGACTTTGCCGAAGAACGTTATAAAAAAGGAACAGAACTAGCGATTTTTAAAGATGGAGAGTTTCTTACATTTGTGACAGTAGCCAGTCATCGTCGTCATAAAAACTTTGATTTGTTAACGTTTGAAGGAATGAACCGTATCGAAGATGTTGAAAAATACAAAGAATGTCTCCTTAAGGTAGCCGAAGAGCAGTTGACAGAACTTGAAGATGACGAGTTTTACTACCACGAAATTATCGGAATTGAAATCGTAACGGATGAAGGCGAAGTACTTGGAAAAGTCACTGAAATTCTTTCTCCAGGGTCAAATGATGTCTGGGTTGTAAAACAAAAAGGAAAGAAAGAACTCTTAATACCGTTTATTGAACCAGTCGTTTATAAAGTCGATAAAGAAGAAAAGAAAGCTTATATCCATTTATTGGAAGGGTTGATCGATTAAGATGAAGATTGATGTATTAACATTATTCCCTGAAATGGTGCAAGGACCGATGACGCAATCGATTATCGGGAAGGCCATCGAAGCAGGAAAAATTGAATTTGAAACAACGGATTTTCGTCAGTTTTCAAACAATAAACATAATCATGTCGATGATTATCCATTTGGTGGAGGAGCTGGGATGCTTCTGAAAGTGGAGCCAATCGACTTAGCGCTTGCGTCGATTCGTGAGCGTGCTCCTGAAACGACGCCACGTGTGATTTTAATGGATCCAGCTGGAAAGACCTTTACGCAAAAGGATGCCGAAGAGTTGTCGAAGGAAGAACATTTGGTATTTATTTGTGGCCACTATGAAGGTTATGACGAACGCATTCGTACGCTTGTGACGGATGAATACTCGATTGGAGATTTCGTCTTAACCGGTGGGGAATTAGCCGCAACTGTGATGATTGATGCCACGGTGCGACTCTTGCCAGATGTATTAGGAAATGACGCGTCTGCTGTTGGGGATTCGCATTCGACAGGATTACTGGAACACCCACAATATACACGTCCTAGAGAATATAAAGGAATGGAAGTTCCAGAAGTTCTCTTTAGCGGCAATCATGCAAAAATTGCACAGTGGCAAATGAAAGAGTCGCTTCGTAAGACGTATTTAAGAAGACCGAATTTACTAGAAAAGTATGAACTCTCAAAAGAGGAAGCAAAGTTACTACAAGAAGTAAAAGAGGAAGAGGGATGCTAGATGACGGAACATCTAAATGCAGAAGAAATTAAAGCATTTCAAGCACTGTTGTCTAAGGACGAAGGGCGTAGTGAAATGGTGCAGCTCTTCAAGTTGCTTGGGGATGCAACAAGACTCAATATTATTACGCTATTGACACAGCGCGAACCACTATGTGTAGAAGACTTAATGAACTGTACTGGAATGGAGCAGTCTGCGATTTCTCATCAGTTGAAAAAACTTCGTGCTCATCATATTGTGAAGGCTGAAAAGGTCGGGAAACACGTGTGGTATTCGCTTGAAGATCACCATGTGTTAGAGCTCTATAACTTAGCAAGTGAGCACTGTTGTGAAGAGCATTCTTCGTAGTTTTTCTATGGAGAAAAATCGTCAAAAAATTGATAATCTTGCTTGCATTTGATAGGCAAGTATGATAGTATATTTCGAGTGAGTGAGACTTCACTCAGAGATAACGATATTCCGCTGATTGGACATACGGCCAAGTCATGAGTGTTTGTTGGAAGGAGAAAAAAACATGAGCAAATTAATCGAAGAATTAACTCAAGAACAATTACGTTCAGATATCCCTTCATTCCGTCCTGGTGACACTGTACGTGTTCACGCTAAGGTTGTTGAAGGAACTCGCGAACGTATCCAAATCTTCGAAGGCGTTGTTATCAAACGTCGTGGTGCTGGCATCAGCGAAACTTACACAGTACGTAAAGTTTCTAACGGTGTTGGTGTGGAACGTACATTCCCATTACACACTCCACGTGTAGCACAAATCGAAGTAGTTCGTTACGGTAAAGTTCGTCGTGCTAAATTATACTACCTACGTAACTTACGTGGTAAAGCAGCACGTATCCAAGAACGTCGTCGTTAATAGAAACACCAAAAGAGATTGGCTTCGGCCAGTCTCTTTTTTTATCTAAAAATAATTTAGAATAATTTTAAGATATCTCTTGACACATGAATGTTCATTCATGTATTATGTGATTAACAAGAAATAGTAAGGAGAGATATCATGGATTTCAAAGAACTAACACATAACCTAAAACATAAATTTGAACACCTTTTGAATAAAGAAGAAACTCATGAAGGAGAAACATGCCAAGATCATTACTTGCATCATGAAGATCACGACCACGATCACGAGCATGAGCACCATCATGAACATGGACATCGTCAAGGTCACAACCACGATGATAGTAAAGCAGTTATCTTTTATATTGCAGGACTAGTCCTTTACATTATCGGGATGGTTCTTCAATATATGGGGAACGGGATTGCGAATATTCTATTCATTCTAACTGTCATCCTTTCAGGTTACCATGTAACGATGGAAGGTGTTGAAGATACTATTGAAAAAACCAAAAAGAAAGGAAAATTCCAACCGAATGTGCATATTTTAATGACACTTGCGGCAGTTGGCGCAGTGTTAATTGGAAATGCGGAAGAAGGAGCTCTACTGATTTTAATTTTTGCGGGAGCACACTTCCTTGAAGAATATGTTGAAGAGAAAAGCCGTAAGTCGCTAACAGCGTTATTACAAATGAATCCAACGCAAGCACGTCTCATCCAAGAAAATGGAGAAGTGGTTGTCGTTGACGTGGCTAGCTTAAAAGTTGGGGATACATTAGAAGTATTGCATGGCGATCAAGTGCCAATCGATGGAGTCATCACAAAAGGATTAACATCGATTGACGAAGCGACCATTACAGGTGAAAGCATGCCTCGTTCAAAAGGCGAGGGAGATGAAGTGTTCGCGAGTACAGTGAACTTATCAAGCCGTATCGAAATGCGAGTAACTGCAGAAAGTACGGATACGGTCTTTGCGAAAATTATGAAGGTTGTGGAAAATGCTCAAGGTTCAATGAACAAGCAAGCGACCTTTATTCAAAAAATCGAACCAATTTATGTCAACATCGTTTTAATCCTTTGGCCAATCTTCCTATTATTTGGATATTTCTTAATGGGATGGGATTTAAATACAACACTTTACCGTGGAATGGTTTACCTTATCGGGGTATCTCCATGTGCCTTAGCAGCAAGTGCCGTTCCAGCAACTTTAGCAGCGATGTCTCGTTTATCTAAAATGGGAATTTTAGCTAAAGGTGGAGCAGCCATCTCTCAATTACAAGACCTACGCGTGATTTCATTTGATAAAACAGGTACTTTGACAAAAGGAACTCCAGAGTTGACAGATTACTGGTTTGAAGATGAAACAATGATTCCAGCAGTGGTTGCGATGGAAAAACAATCGACGCATCCACTGGCGCAAGCAGTCGTTCAAAAATTCAGCGACTGGACAGTGCTTGAAGAAGAAATTGAAGTGGAAGTACTTGTCGGACAAGGTGTTCGAAGTGTCGTTCGAAACGAAGAAATTCATATTATTAAACCGATGGATACCGTTGACCGTTCTACGGAAGTCGCTACTCGTATGCAAGAATGGGCCAGCGAAGGCAAGACAGTTGTAACGGTTGTAAAAAACAATAGAATTGTTGGTTTGATGGCGTTCATGGACCTTCCAAACGAAGCGTCAAAAGCGGTGCTCGATTACTTCAAGAGTCAACAGGTGCATACAACAATGATCACAGGGGATTCAAGAGAAACGGCTGAAATGATTGGGATGAAGCTTGGAGTACAAGAAGTTGTTGCCAATGTATTGCCTGAAGAAAAATTAGAAAAGATTCAGTCTCAAAAAGAACGCTATGGATTAACAGCGATGGTGGGGGATGGCGTGAATGATGCGCCAGCTCTTGCGACAGCAGACGTCGGTATTGCGATGGGAAATGGGACAGATATTGCGATTGAAACAAGTGATATCGTCATCATGAAAAACGACTTACAAAAACTCGTTTCAGCGCATAAGATTAGTAAGAAATTACATCGTGTGATTTTAGAAAATATGATTTTTGCGATGTCAATCGTTGTGATGCTCCTAGTCCTTAACTTCTTTGGATTAACAAACATCGGCTGGGGAGTTATGTTACATGAAGGAAGTACGATTTTAGTACTCTTAAACGGACTACGCTTACTCGCACCAATAGAAGAATAAAAGAAAAAGCAGAACTCGGACGCAGAGAAATAAGATTGTCCAAGTTCTGCTTTTTTGCAGTTGTAATCACGCTTGATCGAAACAAACGCGGTATGAATCGCCGGTTGGAATAAGTTCTAACGGAACATTTGTCCGGTAAATACTATATTCAGGGAATTGCTCTAAAAACATTACGAAGTTATTAGGGTAAACACTCAACATCTTCGTAAAAACATTATCTTGATCAATGATGACCGTTTTAATCTCACTGACATCTTTTACCCAAGGTGTCTCCACGTGGAAATAACTTCCCGGTGCAATATGGTACTCATATTTTAAAATTGTGATTGATTGGTCTAGCATCAAAATCCCTCCATTCATTACATCTAAAGTATAGTTGAAATGAATGCGTTTTACAAATATATGTTCACGGATGAGCAAAAGTTCCAGATAAAGTCGCCGAAAAGCAAAAATAAAATGTTAAAGCCGTCATTTTTTCATAAAAGAAAAGCATTAAAATCAGAAAATGAGTTATTTTAGCCCACAGAGGTACAAATTGTGATATAATAAATTTGATGAGTGTGTAGTGTAGGATTTTGGCCAGGAGTGAAAAGAGGCGAAAGCAATGGCGAAACGTGTCACGAAAGATGTCAAGAGTACTGTTGAAACGGAACTTCGAAAAGGGACGAGCAAATCGAGAATTGCGCATTTGTTAGGGGTCTCCTACGATGAAGGAGTTCGTATTATTCTGCAGGTAAAAGAATCGATTCGTCCGGAAGTCGGCAATCGCATTCGATTTACTTTTAGAGAACAAGAAATGATTGGGATTATCTATAAATTATTGGCGAATAGTGCCATCGTTGTGATTGACTGGAATGCATCCAATACTTGCATGAAAGATATTTGCGAATCGCGTACGGTTGTTAATTTCAAAGATATTGTAGAATTTTTACCACTAGAGGAAGAATAAAGGTTAGGTTCATGGCGAATTGTCATGAGCCTTTTTTATTTGTGTGCTTTCTAATTGCCCTCCTTTAAAGTATAATGGAAAGGTATAAGACAGGGGAGACGAGTATGAGCGAGGAAAAGAAACAACTAGAAGTACTTTCAGAAGAAGAATTCGAAACATTTGTGGAGAATGCCATCGATGCCTTCGAAGAGAAAGTACAGAAAAATGAGTATATCGATGAGATTGAAGAGTTTTTCCAATTGCTTGAAAAGGCGAATCGGTGGGATGACCTTAACTTTTATATGGAAGAGGACCAATTGGAATTCCCAACAGAAGCCAGTTATTGGTTGTGGAAAATCAAAGTAGCGATTCATAATGAACAGTTTAAGCAAGTAGAAGCATGGCTTATTCACGATGATGTGATTGCTGCACTTGGAATGGATAAGGTTCTAGAGTGTACACTGCTATGCGAAAAGGAAAAAAATCGTTTTACGCAAGCAGAAGTCGAGAAGCTACAACAATTAAGTGAACGCTTGAAAAAAGACGAGCCATTAACCGAAGAGCAGAATGACTATATGGCAACAACCTTGATGTTGATGCAAACACCATTGAAATGGACCGTTATCGAAGCGTTTTTGATGAGCCCTTTGACACAACTGTTTTGGAAAGGGTTCTTAATAGAATGTTGGTTAACGGATGGGAAGACTTCAAAGATTCGATACTATGATGCGTTTAGCGAAAAGGTGGTCGAAGTCGATCAATCAGAAGTGGTTTCGGTCTATGATCATCCAGTATTTGTGGAAATTGAACGACTGATTGATACGCAAAACGCTTTGGAAGAAGAGATGAAAGAACTGTTATTGCAAAAGGCGCAATCAGATTTTCTTCGCGTTAGTCCATTTATAGACCGTTATTTCAGTGATGGAGCGGAATGGTTAGAGATGCAACTGCAACGAGAGAACTTATTATTAAGCTTGTACGAGAATGATGAGACATTTATTCGTACATTGAAGGCATAGTTTCAGTGTAATGAGAAAAAACACAGTATAATAAAGGTACATTAAAGGGGGAGTTCACATGGAAAGTGGAATTGTAAAATGGTTTAACAACGAAAAAGGGTATGGATTTATCAAAAATACAAAAACGGATGAAGATATTTTTGTGCATTTCACGGGAATTGCACAAGAGGGATTCAAGTCGTTGAAAGAAGGCCAACAGGTGACTTTTGAAATTACAAGAGGAGCACATGGCGTTCAGGCGACGCATGTGGTCGTTGTCGGAAATGATTAAAGTCTATACGGACGCGGCTGTGAATGGAAATCCAGGAGACGTAGGATTGGGAGTCCTCGTACTAAAGGATGGAGAACAGAAGCCGTTTAAGATTTCTGTAGAAGAAAAAATGGATAATCATTTAGCGGAATTCACAGCCATCAATTGGGCGTTAGGTTGGTTGTTAGAGGAAGGGCTTCAGGAAGAATTGATCTTCATGCATACTGATTCCAAGGTGACTGCTGATTCCATTTCGAAAAGATATACGAAAAAAGAAGCAAATCGAATCGTTTTAAAGGAAATCCAGAATAAACTGAAAGACTTCTCGCAATTATTTGTAAAGTGGATTCCTGAAAGTGAAAACAGGGGTGCTGATCAATTAGCAAGACAAGCCCTCCAACAAACGATTGGAAAATAGTAAAGGAGCAATGAAATGAACGAAAAAACACTCTATTTTAGTAGTTTATGTCCAGATACAGCACCGTTTAAAGCGGCAATGGAAAGACTGGGCGTAACCGCACGTGAAGTGGATATTACAGCCAGTATGAGAAACTTAAAAGAATTCTTGAGATTAAGAGATAATGAAGAAGTATTTACTCCGCGTAAAGAACAGGGGATGGTGGGAGTTCCGTGTCTTGTCGATGGTGGAGACTATATTTTTGAAGTGAGCGACCTCGAAGAAAGGTTTGCCAAGTAGTGGAAGACTTAAAGAATAACGTCATTCCACTGTACTTTTTGGGAATGAATGGGCTGCTATTTGTATTGATGGGCTTTGATAAGCTTTGTGCCGTCATGAAAAAGTGGCGCGTTCCAGAAAGAACACTTCTTGGGATTGGTTTGTTTGGTGGAGGCTTTGGTGGGCTTCTTGGGTTAGTGATTTTTAACCATAAAAAGCGAAAACACTATTTTATGTGGACATTCCTATTGAATATCGCAATTTGGGGAATCCTTTATTATAGTTTATGGCTTAGAAAGTAGGGCTCATGGAGAGACAAGAACGTTTTTATTTTGATATTTGGATTGCACTTCTTAGTACGCTGGCAGGAATGGTCAATGTCGTAACGCTATTACTATTTTTTACGCCAACAACGCATTTTACTGGGAATATTACGCAATTTGTTTTGGCCTTCAATGAAGAGGAATGGTCCACAATGCTCCATTTACTAGGAATGATTCTCTGTTTTTCTGGTGGCGGCGTCTTGTCGGGATTCCTGTTTTCGAAGAAAAAATTTGAACCAACTAAACGATATGGATTATTATTAATGATGTTCGGAAGTATGATGCTTCTATTATTTCTGTTTGGAGTCCGCGATGAGAAATGGTTATATTTCTTCTCGTTTGTCGTCGGAACACAAAATGGAATGTTTATTTACTACCATGGAATTATCGTACGGACATCTCACTTTACGGGCTATTTAACGGATATTGGCGTCGTTATTGGGCGATTGATGCGCGGTCAAATTAAGGACCGTTGGAAAGTGCTCTTTTATTTTACGAGCATGCTATTCTTTGGAATTGGTGCCACGGTTTCGTACCAGCTGTATCAATCCTTTGGTGCAGCAACAATCATCGCTGTAGGTATTGGATATATTCTCGTTGGATTGTATTATTTTAGTTTCCGTAAAGCATTTTTACATAAATAGGAGGAAAAACATGAAAGCTTTAGTAGTTGTGGATATGCAAAATGATTTTGTCGATGGAGTGCTTGGCTCAAAAGAAGCCGTAGCCATTATCGACCATGCCGTTGAGGTCATCGAAAATTTCGATGGAAAGGTATTTTATACACTTGATACTCATAGTGAAGACTATCTTCAAACGGAGGAAGGACGTCACTTACCAGTCGTGCACTGCGTGAGAGGGTCTAAAGGATGGGAGTTAAATCCACAAATCCAAAAAGCCTTAGAGAGTCGTCATGCAAAAGGCGTTGAAAAACCAACATTTGGTTCAGAAAAATTAATGGAACTCATTCAAAAAGAAGTGCCAGATTTAGAAAGTATTACACTTATTGGAATCTGTACAGATATTTGCGTGATTAGTAATGCACTTCTTGCTAAAGCGCATTTTGTCAATGTGCCAGTGAATATCGTTGCAAGTGCCTGTGCAGGAGTAACGCCAGCGTCACACGATAACGCGTTAAGCGCCATGAAGATGTGTCATATTAACGTCGTTGAGTAGGAGGTAGCCATGAGAGAACAAGATCCAAAAGACAGAATTAGAGAAATGTCCGTATTGAATCTTATCATGGTGATTGGGATTGCAATCGGCTTTGGAATTGGTATTCTAATCGATAATTTAATTGGCGGGATTGCCCTCGGGATGTTAGGAGCGTTTATTTGCCGCCTAGTATACATTCGTAAAAAATATAAAGAAATCAATCCGAAAGATAAGAAAGAGTAGGCACATTTGTTGCGCTACTCTTTTTTCGTTGTCATAATGAAGGAAAATGAACGGAGGGATATCATGGAACAATTTGCAAAAGATGTAAGCCAATTTGTGGAAACAACAGCGGAGAAAGTAGAAGCGTTAATCGGTGAAGGAAAGGAAGTCGTTCTTTTCGTAGGACGTCCAACTTGCCCATACTGCCGTCGCTTTGCTCCAAAAATTAACGAAGTGCGTGAAGAATTAGGAAAAGAAATGTACTTCATCAATTCAGAAGACAGAGCTAACGAAGCGTTAGCAGCTTTCCGTGCGAAATACAATATGCCAACAGTACCTGGTTTATTAGTTGCTCGTGGTGGCGAAGTGCGTGTGGTTTGTGAGTCATCACAAAGTGTGGAACAAATCAAAGCCTTTATTGGATAATAAATGTAAAGTGAGACTCTCCGTGAAAGTGATTCGCGGAGAGTTTTTGCATGCAAAAAATAGTTCATTACCATATATGGTAATGAACTATTTTGGGTCTGTGCTCAAATTCGATATTGTGATAGAATGAAATAGAAATAAAAGGGAGGGGTTCGATGAACGAAATTAAATGTCCACATTGCCAAACGGTCTTTACGATTGATGAGAATTCGTATGCAGATATTGTGAGCCAAGTGCGCAATAAGGAATTTGCAGAAGATGTTCATAAGCAGTTGGAATTTGCGAAGAAACAATTTGAGACTGAAAAGGCACTCGCAAAAGAGCAAGAAAAGCGTCTTTATGATGAGGAACGTGCCAACTTTGAACAAAAGATTCTTTCGCTTGAATTAGCATTGAAGAATGCGGATGTCAAAGAAGAAAAGAATGTGCAAGAAGCACTCCATCAAAAAGAGAAAGAGTTCAATGCACTTCAAGCAGAATTGGATCAATTAAAACAACAACTCCAATTCAAAGAAGTAGAATTGTCTCAAAAATTCCAGGAAGATTTACACGCGAAAGAGCGTACGATTCTGGAACTCAAACAAGAAAAAGAGTTGCAACAAAAAGAACAAGAAGTACAACAAACAGCCCTAAAAGAAAAATACGAATTGGAATTACGTTCAAAGAAAGACCAATTCGAGTTAGAGTTGAAGGCAAAAGACGAAGCCATTGCGTTCTATAAAGATTTCAAGGCGAAACAATCAACGAAGATGGTGGGAGAAAGCCTTGAGCAACATTGCGAAATCGAATTTAATCGCCTCCGCATGACCGCCTTTCCTCGCGCAGAATTTGGCAAAGACAATGATGCCAAAACGGGAAGTAAGGGTGACTACATCTACCGCGAATATGATGAGAATGGCATTGAAATTCTATCTATCATGTTTGAAATGAAGAACGAAAATGACGAGACAGCAACGAAGAAGAAAAACGAACACTTCTTCAAAGAGTTGGATAAAGACCGTCATGAGAAACAATGTGAATATGCGATTCTAGTGAGCTTACTTGAAGCAGATAATGAACTCTATAACACAGGGATTGTAGATGTGTCCTACCAATATCCAAAAATGTATGTAGTGCGTCCACAGTTCTTTATTCCAATTATCACCTTGCTTCGTAATGCAGCGTTGAATTCATTACAATATAAACAAGAGTTAGCCTTGATGCGTGACCAACATATTGATATTACGCACTTTGAAGAAGACCTTGAGACCTTCAAAAAAGGATTTGCACGTAATTATGAACTTGCAAGTAAGAAATTCCAATCAGCCATTGATGAAATCGACAAGACGATTAAGAGTCTGGAAAAGACAAAAGCCGCATTGCTTTCTTCAGAAAATAATTTACGTTTAGCCAACAATAAAGCGGAAGACTTAACCGTGAAGAAGCTCGTGAAGAATAATCCAACGATGAAACAACGCTTTGAAGAGCTAAATTCGGACGTATCATAAATACAAAGCTCTATTCCGTAGTATTGCGGAGTAGAGTTTTTTAATGATGAAATAACGATAACTGTTCTCATTTAGAATAAAAAAACGTGAAAATGGCCACCGATTACGAACAGTTGGAAATGATTGAAAAATCAAGAAAAAAATAACATTTTCACCAAATGATATCGTTTGCTTTTTTGTCTGGTAATGTGTACGATATAGGGGTATAGATAATAATAATTCTTATCTAGCACAAATAAACAAACAGGTTTATAGGAGGAAAATACATGAAAGTTGTAGTAGTTGGATGTACTCATGCGGGTACTGCTGCAGTTAAAACAATTTTAAATGACAATCCAGGAACAGAAGTCGTTGTATACGAAAGAAATGATAATGTTTCATTCTTATCTTGTGGGATTGCTTTATACGTAGGAGGAGTTGTGAAGGACCCTCAAGGACTATTCTATTCTAGTCCAGAAGAATTAGCTTCATTAGGAGCTACAGTTCGTATGGAACACGATGTAACAAGCATCGACACTGTTGGTAAAACATTAACAGTAAAAGACTTAAAAACAGGCGAAGAAAAGACTGATTCATTTGACAAATTAGTACTTACAACTGGATCATGGCCAATTCTTCCTCCAATTCCAGGACGTGAATTAGAAAACGTTCAATTATGTAAAAACTACAACCAAGCAAAAGAAATCTTTGCTAAGAAAAACGACAAGAAGAAAATCGTTGTTGTCGGTGGTGGATACATCGGTATCGAATTAGTTGAAGCTTTTGCATTAGAAGGTAAAGAAGTAACATTAGTAGACGGTTTAGACCGTATCTTAAACAAATACTTAGACCCAGAATTCACTGACATCTTAGAAGAAGACTTACGTGCACGTGGCGTACAAGTTCGCTTAAACGAAATGGTTAAATCATTCGAAGGCGAAAACGGCGTTGTAAACAAAGTTGTAACTTCAGGTGGCGAATACGAAGCTGACATGGTTATCTTATGTGTTGGTTTCCGTCCAAACAACGACTTAGTGAAAGACCAATTAGAAACTATGCCTAACGGTGCTATCATCGTTAACGACTACATGGAAACATCTGTTAAAGATGTATATGCTGCAG
>CAUPXN010000009.1:0-30084 GCA_963515505.1 uncultured Streptococcus sp. | reverse complement strand
ATTAGCATCAGGACGTAAAGTTTGGGACGAAGCAGGTAAATAATCATGAAACAACAAGCTAACAAATCTTTCTTTGGGTTGAAATGGCTTGCGGTACTGATTGCCACTTTATTGTTAGTAGGAACCTTTGCACGTGTTTCAACAGTCAATGCTGAAACTCCACAACCGGTAGACACCACAAAGATGAAGATACAAGGCGCCTTTGAACAAAAAATCAACTTTGTGGATGGGGAAGATTATAATGCGACAGTGACGATTAAGTTGACTTATAATAATCCTCAATATAAAGAGATTAAAGTTCCCGTTCAAATTAAAAACCTTCCAACAGGGAAGGGCGGTATTCGACTTTACGTATATCAAGATACAGATAATAGCCTCATAGTTCAATCATTTGTTGAGACCATTGAAGACCACAATGTTATCTATTATGATCTACTTCATGTCGAAGATGGGAAAGTCACAAAAGCGTTTCAATTCACGGCAACTGACAAAGAACGAACAAAATTTTTAGAAGACTTAGCAAATGCCAAGGACAAAGTGGAAACTACTACGGCTGAGAAAGCTACAAACTCAAACGAAAAGAGTTCAAACGCGAGTGACTCGAAAGGGAACTCAAAAGGCTCTGAAAGCAAAGATATCTTTGATCAGATTGATAACTTCTTTGATCAACTAGATACGGACAAAATTGGTGAAGGACTCGGTAAGGGAATATTTTATATCGTCCTTATCATCGCTGTTTTCTTCGGAATTAAAGGAAAACAAAATAAGGCGCGCAAGAATAATCGCAGAGCTCGAACTGGAAATACGCGTTCTGCTCAAAGAAATGGGGCGAATGCTCCTGTAACTAGAGCACAAGGAACAAGCACTCCAGTAGTCGCTACAGAAGCTGTACCGCAACGTGTATATCGTCCGCGAAATAAAGTTTCAGATCCAAAACTTCGCTCACAAGCGAAAAAACAAGCGCTACAATCGGCTTCAAGTCGTTCAAATACTTCAAGAGAAATGTATGTTGATACACGTGCTACAAGACCGGTTTCATACCGTCCAGCATCAAAAGAAAAATCACATACATTACCACGAGTGCTTTCAAGCAAAACACTTCCTCGTACTTTGAAAACACCGCGCTTAAAATAAAATAGTGGAAGCACCTAATCTCACACGTGAGTTTAGGTGTTTTTTTGCATGAAGTCGTCAAGCATTTGCACAAGAAGCACTATCGGAGTATGCTAAGTGAGAAGGGTGGAATGAACATGACAAAATTAGAGGAATTAATCAAAAAAATCGAGGCCGATCCTCAAAATGCAGAGTATACAAAAGAAGGCATAGCGCCTTTATTTTCTGCACCACGTAAAGCAAAGATTCTGATTGTAGGGCAAGCGCCCGGTATTAAAGCGCAAGAGAGTCGCTTGTTTTGGAATGACCAAAGTGGCGATAACTTAAGAAGCTGGATGGGCGTAACTCGTGATTTCTTCTATCAATCCGATTTATTTGCGGTTGTGCCGATGGATTATTATTATCCAGGAAAAGGCAAATCTGGAGATCTTCCACCACGCAAAGGTTTTGCCGAGAAATGGCATGAAGAAACGCTAGCCTTAATGCCAGATATTGAACTCATTGTTTTAGTTGGAAAATACGCGCAAGATTATTATTTAAAAGAGACAAAGAAGAAAAACTTAACGGAAACGGTGAAGGCGTATAAAGAGTATTTACCAAAGATGTTTCCGCTCGTACATCCGTCACCTCTAAACCGTAGATGGATGGCCAAAAATCCATGGTTTGAAAAAGAAGTCTTACCTGAATTTCAAAAGAGAGTACAAGAAGTGATTAAAGGAGCCAAGAAATGAGAACAGAATTATATCCAGAAATCGAAATCTACAAGGAACACATGATTCCAGTAAGTGATTTGCATACGATTTATGTAGAAGAGTCAGGGAACCCATTAGGACATCCAGTCGTTGTCTTACACGGTGGACCAGGAGGGGCATCTTCTCCTCCGAATCGTCAGTTTTTTGATCCAGAGTTTTATCGCATCATCCAATTCGACCAACGTGGATGCGGAAAGAGTACGCCATTTGCGTCACTAGAAGAGAACACGACGCATGATTTAGTCGCTGATACGGAGAAAATCCGTACAGCATTAGGGATTGAAAAATGGCTTGTCTTTGGTGGTAGCTGGGGGACAACACTGGCCTTACATTACACAATTGCACATCGTGAACGTGTCGTAGGATTAATGCTTCGTGGGATTTTCCTTGGTCGTCAAAGCGATGTCGATTGGTTATACCAAGATGGGGCATCTCATTTTTATCCAGAGAACTTCGAGAAGTTTAAAGCGCCGATTCCAGTTGAAGAACAAGGAGAACTGGTGAATGCGTACTACAAACGCTTGACGTCAGAAGATGAATCGATTTGCTTAGAGGCAGCGCGTGCGTGGGCAGAGTGGGAACATGGGCTCGTGAAGTTGATTCCTTATGATCCGATTGTATGGGATGAAGCGGGGATTCGCGGAGCGCTAACGATTGCGCGAATGGAATGTCATTTCTTCTACCATCATTGTTTTGTGGAAGACGATAATTACATCTTGAACCGTGCGGAAGCCTTTAAGGGGATTCCAATGCATATCGTTCACGGACGTTATGATGTGGATTGCTTACCAAGCGCGGCGTTTGAACTCGCTCAAGCTGTCGATAACGCAGAACTCATCTTTGCGCAAGCTGCTGGACATACCGCGATGGAACCAGCAACCATTGAAGCGTTAGTTGGTTTTAGTGAGAAATGCAAAACCTATTTTAAATAAAAAGAAAGGCTCGCAGAAATTTTCTGCGGGCCTATTTAAGTGTTTAGATTTTTTCAAGAAGCATTGCAGCAATGCGCTCCACATCGCGGTTACTTCCACGAAGCTCAAATTCATCGAGCACTGGGAATCCAAAGCGTTCAGAATATTGACGAGCAGTGAGGCAGAATTGCTTATTAAAGTTACGATTTCCGCTACCAATGACACCAAAACAATGCGCGTAATTATGTTCATAGGCTAAGAAATCACCGAGTGGATTCGTTAAGACTTCGACATCTCCGTTGTCCACGCCATTTCCACCTTCTAAGTATGTTGGAAGAAAGGCAACGAATGGTTTTCCTACTTTGAAGTAGTCTTCTTGGCCTTTGACAAGGTCTTTCACATTCGTTAGAGTCACGTTTAAAGAGGGTTCCAAAAAGCGTAAATGGTCTTTTAAACGAGTGACAAAGTTATGTGTATTTCCAGTTAAACTAATATAAATAATGGGTAATTCTTTCGACATTGAGCGACCTCCTGAAAGACATTTTACTGTCTATAAGTATACCGCACTTTCTCAAATCCTTCTAGAGGGTGTTTTTAAACTTTTAAAAATCGTAAAAATCGGCTATAATACTTGAGAATAAATACGAAGGAGATACTCATGTCACACTTAAAAGAAGAAGTACAATCTCGCAAGACCTTTGCGATTATTTCCCACCCGGATGCTGGGAAAACAACGATTACAGAACAATTACTCTTATACGGGGGTGCGATTCGTCAGGCCGGTACCGTAAAAGGGAAGAAAACAGGGAAGTTTGCAAAATCTGACTGGATGGAAATCGAAAAACAACGTGGGATTTCTGTTACGAGTTCAGTAATGCAAGTGGAATACGATGGAAACCATATTAATATCGTGGACACACCAGGGCACGAGGACTTCTCAGAAGATACGTACCGTACATTAATGGCCGTGGATAGTGCTGTGATGGTCATCGACAGTGCTAAAGGGATTGAGCCGCAAACGAAGAAATTATTCGAAGTTTGTAGTATGCGTGGAATTCCAATCTTTACATTCATCAATAAATTAGACCGTGATGGACGTGAACCGCTAGAATTAATCGCGGAACTAGAAGAAGTATTAGGCATTGACGCGTATCCAATGAACTGGCCAATGGGGATGGGAAAAACATTCTTAGGGTTATATGACATTTACAACAAACGTGTAGAATTGATGCATCCAGAAGAGAATGATGATAATGACTTCTTACCATTGAATGAAGATGGCGAAGTGGACGGCGATTATGCTTTCAAACAATCTACGCTTTATAGCCAAGCAATCGAAGATGCACAACTCTTATTAGAAGCAGGAAATGCATTCGATGAAGAGAAGATTGCGGCTGGTAAATTAACACCAGTATTCTTCGGGTCGGCGTTAACAGGATTTGGGGTTCAAACATTCTTAGATGCATTCGTTGATTTTGCGCCAAGTCCATCTGCCAAGAAAACTGAATCAGGAGAATTGGTAGACCCACTACAAGAACAATTCACTGGATTCATTTTCAAAATTCAAGCAAACATGAACCCAGCCCACCGCGACCGTATCGCATTTGTACGTATCTGTTCAGGAGAATTTACTCCAGGGATGGATATTACCGTGAACCGTTCGCAAAAGAAAATGAAATTATCACATACAACGCAATTCATGGCCGATAGCCGTGAAACAGTTAAAGCAGCCGTAGCAGGCGATATCATTGGACTCTACGATACAGGGAACTTCCAAATCGGAGATACGATTTATTCAGGAAAAACGCCTGTGCAGTTCGAACCACTACCACAATTTACGCCAGAGCTCTTTAATAAAGTTTCTGCAAAAAACGTGATGAAGCAAAAATCATTCCATAAAGGAATCGAGCAGTTAGTACAAGAAGGAGCTATCCAATTGTACAAGACTTACCATACAGGAGAATATATCCTTGGTGCCGTTGGTCAACTGCAATTCGAAGTGTTCCAATACCGCTTATTAAATGAATACAATGCCGAAGTAATCTTGACTCCAATTGGAAGCAAGATTGCCAGATGGATTGACGAAGAACAACTGGATCCAAATATGTCATCAAGTCGAAACTTATTATGTCGCGACCGTTTTGACCAACCAGTCTTCTTATTCGAAAACCAATTTGCCTTAAACTGGTTCAAAGATAAACATCCAGATGTAGAATTAAAAGCATTGTTTTAATAAAAATAAGAGACTCTCTAATCGAGTGATTAGAGAGTCTTTTCGAATTTATTTAGTTTAAGCCTCGTATCCCATTAGGATTCCGCCTTGTTCTGCATAATAGCTGCAGATACCGCTTGTATGAATGCTTGAAACGTCCGCTTCTGGGAATTCACCATGAATGGCTGATTGAATTAAGCCGCAGATTTCTGGATTACTGCAGTGGCTAATGACCACTCGGCCACCTTTGTAACCATTTTTCTTCATTTCAGCCCAAAGTGCTTGGACAGCTTTCTTTTGACCTTTTGCTTTGTGAAGAAGGTTTAAAGTTCCTTCTGGAGATGCATTTCCGACTAAGTGGATATTGAGCATTCCGATTACGGCGCCGACTAATTTGTTTAAGCGACCATTTTTCACTAAGTTATCGACACGTGCAAGGACAAATAATAGTTTTGTGCTTGCTAAATAATCCTTTAATGCAGCTACGACTTCTTCGTAAGAGAGGCCTTGAGAGATGAGTTCGTTGGCTTTTTGTACGAAAAGAACCATCTCACTACTTGCTGAAAGGCTATCGAATACCTCGATATTTGTTTCAGGAGCTTCCTCTAAAAGCATATTTTTTGCTAATTGAGCACTATTTTGGCTTCCTGATAGACCACCTGTAATCGTAATGGCGATGACATTTTCTGCACCTTTATAAGCTTCAAGGAATGCATCTGGGCTAGGGCAGGCTGAAGCTGTTTGATCTTTCGTTTGATACATTTCAATCATCATAGCATCGATATCTAAAGACGCATCATCTGTATAGTGTTTGTCACCAACTTGAACTGTTAGTGGTACGTTAATGTACTGTGTATCTGGAGCAAGATTCTCGATTTCGCGTAAATCACAACCAGAATCTGCAATAATTTTCCATTTCATCATGGGTTCTCCTTTGAATTATATTTCTATTCTAAATAAATATACTTTGAATATCAAAACAAGTCAAATAATCTAGATTTTTCCTTTCATTTTAGTAGCATTTTAGCGCTTTCTGTAATATTGTAGAAGTGTAAAAATAAAAGGAGGAGTTTTATGACTCAAACTATTTCTTTCGGATATGGTTCAAAACCAGCACAATTTATGGCGAATAAACTAAACCGTCACGGTGTCATTGCAGGGGCTACAGGTACAGGTAAAACTGTAACGTTAAAAGTATTAGCGGAGCAATTAAGTGAAGCAGGAGTTCCTGTATTCTTATCAGATATTAAAGGGGATTTAGCAAGCCTTGCTGAAAAAGGCGAAGTAACTGAGAAGATTGCAGAACGTTTGGCAAAAGTTCATGTAGAAGACTTCGAACCAAGCTCATATCCTGTTGCTTTCTGGGATGTCTTTGGGGAAAACGGAATTAATATCCGTACTACAATCTCAGAAATGGGACCAATTTTATTAGCTCAATTATTAGGTTTAAACGAAACTCAAGAAGGTATTTTAAACATTGCGTTTAAAGTAGCGGACGACCAAGGATTATTATTAATCGACATTAAAGACTTACGTGCAATGTTAAATTACGTTGGCGCACATGCTGGGGAATTACGTAACTTATACGGAAATATCGCACAACAATCAATTGGTTCTATTTTACGTAGCTTACTCGTATTAGAACAACAAGGTGGAGACCAATTCTTCGGTGAACCAGCGTTTGAAATCAATGACTTATTTAAACAAGACCAAAATGGCCGTGGGGTCATCAATATTTTAGCGTCTGAAAAATTATTCCAAACACCAAAATTATACGCAACATTCTTACTATGGTTCTTATCAGAATTATACGAAAACTTACCAGAAGTTGGGGACTTAGATAAACCAAAATTAGTCTTCTTCTTCGATGAAGCTCACGTATTATTCGGCCAAAGCAATGCTGCAGTTCAAGAGAAAATCGAATTAATCGTTCGTTTAATCCGTTCTAAAGGAATTAGTATTTTCTTCGTAACACAAAACCCAACTGATATTCCAAATGCTATCGCGAGCCAATTAGGGAACCGCGTGCAACACGGATTACGTGCGTTCACTCCAGCTGAACAAAAGAACGTAAAAGCTGTAGCAGAAACGTTCCGTCAAGAAGATGGACAAGATTTAGTAACAGTAATTACAAACCTTAAAGTAGGGGATGCAGTTGTTTCAACACTTCAAGAAGATGGTTCTCCAAGCTTTGCAGAAGTAGTATCAATTTACCCTCCTAAGAGTAAATTAGAAGCAGGCGATCCGCTTGTTCGTCAACAACTCATCAATCAATCAGCATTCTACGATAAATATGCAGAAATGTTTGACCGTGAATCTGCTCATGAACAATTAGCAGCGTTAGATGAACAATTCAAACAAGAAAAAGAAGCTGAACTTGCGCAAAAAGAAGCTGAAAAACAAGCTGAATTAGATCGTAAAGAAGCTGAAAAGCAAGAAGCACTTGCACAAAAAGAAGCTGAAAGACAAGCAAAATTAGAAGAAAAAGAACGCGAACGTGAACAAAAAGAATTAGAGCGTCAAGCACGTCAAGCCGCTACAAAACGCGGAGATTCAGCAATGGACCGCTTCACTAAGAACGTTATGTCAAGTGTGGGTCGTGAAGTTGGTCGTGTGATTACACGTGGCGTAATGGGCTTATTCAAAAAATAAGAGGAGGCCAAAATAATGGCAAATGTCGTTGTATTTTTCGCGCAAGGATTTGAAGAAATCGAAGGCCTTGCAACGGTTGATATTTTAAGAAGAGCAGGACACACAGTGCACACAGTAGGACTGGGCAGTGAAGTGATTACTGGAAGTCATCATATTCCTGTAAAAATGGATGATGTACTCGATACATTCTACTGGGCGGATATCGATGCGCTCGTACTACCAGGTGGTCTTCCAGGAGCCACTCATTTACGAGATGATGAATTTCTTATTAAGAAACTAAAAGAGTATTCTAAAAAAGGAAAAATTATCGCAGCGATTTGTGCAGCTCCAATTGCACTGCACCGTGCAGGATTACTCAAGGGCAAGAAATATACTTGCTACCCTGGTGTAGAAAAAGACATCAACCAAGGAACGTATACAGGACAGCTCGTGGAAACAGATGGAAAACTCATTACGGGATGTGGACCAGCTGCAACCTTTGAATTTGCCTATACGATTGCAGAAACGTTGGGTACTGACACTAGTGCTCTTCGTGAAGGAATGCAATATAATAAACTTCTCAAAAAATAAAAATGGCAAGAAGACTCGTCTCGAATAGGAGCGGGTCTTCTTTTGTTACAAAAATGTTACAATGTTACAAAAATATTAACTCAAACACTTGCAATTTAACCGGAAATTTGAGAAAATAATGAATGACAAAATAAAACTTAGTACATAGAAATCAGGTAATAGTATGCATAAAGAAGAATTGAAGGAAGTTGTTGGTCAACTTCGCAAAAAAGGGGTAAGAATTACACCTCAACGTGTTGCGATGCTTGAGTTTTTAGCAAGTGTACACACGCATCCAACGGCCGAAGAAATCTTCAAGGCGTTGACAAAAGAGGATCCACAAGTGAGTGTGGCAACTGTTTACAATAACTTAAATCTATTTATTAAAGAAGGCGTCGTAAAAGAATTGACGTATGGGGATAGCGCGAGTCGTTATGACTTTGATTTAGGACAACATTATCACGCCGTATGCGACGTGTGTGGGAAAGTGGTGGACCTTTATTACCCAGTACTCGAAGACGTTGAAAAAGCTGCAGAACAGCTGACAGGATTTAAAGTAAGAGGACACCGTATGGAAGTGTACGGAGTGTGCCCAGAGTGTCAAAAGAAACAAAAATAGTATTCGATTAAGGGGTATAGGAGTATGGAGAAGGTCATTCAACGAAGAGCCAAAAGTGGCAAAGATGAGCACTCAAAAAAGGAAAATAAATATACGCAAGCTCCAGAAGACTTCGAAGAAACAGAAGTAGTCGAAGAGGAAGCTCTTGAGGAACTGGAAGAAAAAGAACTCTTTGGTGGGAAAAAGCCTAAGAAGAAAAGACCTAAGAAAAAAATGAATAAAACGATTTTCTGGGTCATTGGGATTTTAACGTTTCTTATTTTGATTTTTGAATTATTAACAATTCACCGCATTATGGCAGATCAGTTCAATGAAGAAGAATTCAAACGTATTATTCAAGTCGAACAAGAAGATGCGAAGAAATATAACGAGAATTTAACCGTGAAAGATGAAACAAAAGGCAATATGGAAGTGCAGGAGTTAATCCCAACAGATGCTTCTGGTAATCCGATTGAAGCCATTGCGACTGAAATGGACGCGTTGAAACAAGAAGTTCTTGAAAAGTACGCGGGAGCTACTAAGAAGACACTTATCTTCTTCAAGGCGTACCAAACAAAAATCATCTCAAACGTAAACGATATTCACTACTATGTGTCTGTTTATCAACAAAAAGAGAGTGGTTTTGAACAGTTAGAATTTAAAGAGCTCTCACACCAATTAGTATTTGCGGATACATTACAACCATTCGAGATTGCTAAATTATTTAACAATGAACTCGCAGTGTCTAACTTCTTCGTGAAGAAGGCTTTAGATGAAGCAAAAGCAAATGGTTTATCAGACGAGCAAACGGCTAAAGTGACTGCGCAATTTATGGATGGAAACTGGAAGAAGTTAGATGCTTCGATTATCCAAAATGGAGTTCGTGTGAAATATAAAGATGCAAGTGATCAAGATGCAGAATGGACCATTCCATTTACTGAATTATTTGCATACATGAACGAAAACATGATTCCTGAAACAGAAAAAGACAATTACGAAGCGTACCTAGCGACTGTAAAAGAAAAACTAGGGAAGAAGAGAATTGCATTATCATTTGACGATGGACCTCGTGCAGAGACAACACCTAAAGTGTTAGAAATCTTGAAGAAATATAACGCGCACGCAACGTTCTATATCGTAGGAAGCCACGTAGAAGGCAATGAATCCATCGTTAAACAAATCGTTGCAGAAGGTCATGAATTAGGAGACCACAGCTACAGCCATCCGTTATTGACGAAGAAATCAGCTGATGAAGTGTATCAAGAAGTGCATAAGACTTCTGATTTAATTGCAAAAGCAAGCGGAGGTTTGCGACCAATGAGTTTACGTCCGCCATATGGTGGGTTTAACAAGATGGTATCAGAACAAGCTGGTATCGCGATTGTAAACTGGTCAATTGATTCCCTTGACTGGAAATATAGAGATGCAGCGAAAGCAATCGAGCATATTAAAGAAACAGCTCATAATGGCGGAATCTTATTAATGCACGATATTCATGAAGAATCTGTTGAAGCTCTTCCAGCTGTTATCGAGTATTTACAAGCGGAAGGCTACGAATTAGTAACGGTCACTGAGTTAATGGCGGATCAACCATTAAAATCAAATTACGTTTACTTTGACCGTGTAGAGAATAAACAAGTGCAGTAAGAACACTTGCAATTTTACTCAAAATAAGGTACATTAATTAAGTGCTTAAAGCACAGACCTTTTACAGAGTTTTGCGAATCACCAACGCTTTACTCAGTACAAGGCATAAATTAAAAGAAAGAGGTGTTTAGAAATGGCTATTTCTAAAGAAAAGAAAAACGAAATCATCAAAGAGTATGCGTTACACGAAGGAGATACTGGTTCACCAGAAGTACAAATCGCTGTATTAACATACGAAATCAACCACTTAAATGATCACATCCGTGTTCATAAAAAAGACTTCCACTCAAACCGTGGATTAATGAAAAAAGTTGGTCACCGTCGTAACTTGTTAGCATACTTACGTAACAAAGATGTTCAACGTTACCGTGAACTAATCAACCGTTTAGGATTACGTCGTTAATTTTAAGCCAATTGAGAACTCCCAGGCATTCGTGCTTGGGAGTTTTTTGTTGCTGTGAAACTTTATAGCGGTTAAACGATATCGTATATAAACGATACCTCGACAGGAAGAAACATACAAAAAAGGCACAAAATCCAATCGTGGAATCTTGTGCCTTCTTTTATTTGAATTATAGTTCTTTAATCGAGTGTGAAACGATTTGACGGTAACACATCATATTCTTGCTATTATTCGATTTGATCACGTTACGCAAGATTTTAAATGAAGAACGTCCTAATTCGAGGGTATGCACGTCTACATAAGCATCGATTTGAACAGAAGGGCGTACAGAGTCGAATGTGATAATCGGCATCTGAATATGCTTCTCGTTTAAATAGCGCGCAGCTCCTTCTGCAAAGAGGGAGTCGGCTGTCACGAGTCCATCAATCGTTCCGACCTCGAGAAGCTCTTTAATCGTCTCGTAACCACGCTCAATCGTAAATTCATCTACTTGAGCAATGAGTTTTTCGTTAACATCAAGTTCATATTCTTTTAAGGCTTTGATATAACCATTAAGACGTTCTCTGGATACGAAAAGTTGGTCACGACCACCGATAAAAGCAATCGATTTGGCGCCTTTATTAATGATGTATTCAGTAGCATCAAGGCCCGCTTTTTCATTGTTATTATCGACAAATGAAATAAGCGGGGAAAGTGTCTTACCGATAATCACCGCTGGGAATTCTTGGTCAATAGCAAAGTTCACAAGAGGGTCTTCCAATTCCCCGTATAGGAAGATTAGACCGTCCACGCGTCGTCCTAAAATCGTGTCCTTTAGAATCGCTAAGCGCTGATGATTATCTTGTCCTGTACATAATTGAATCGAGTACTGGTGGTCAGCAGCGATTTGCGCAATCCCTCGGATGACTTCCGGGAAGAATGAATTTTGGTAGAACGCATCAGAGTCTTCTGGGAGAACTACACCAATGACATTCGTTTTATTACTAGCTAAGCTACGAGCATTGACGTTTGGGTGATAGTTTAATGTTTCCATCGCCTGACGTACTTTCTTCTTTGTTGCGTCGCTGATGCTTGATTTATCTTGCAATACGCGCGTCACAGTTGAAGGGGAGACCCCTGCGAGTTTAGCCACGTCTTTAATCGTGGATGCCATCTGTATTCCTCCTTTCTTGTAATAAATGATTTCTAAAAGAAAACACTGGATACGAACTTACAAAAATCCATATCCAGTGCCAAAATGGTTCTAAGATTTAATCGCTCCATCAACCATACCTTTCATGATATGTTTTTGTGCGAGAATGAATAGGATAATAACTGGTAACATAATGAGTAATGTTGAAGTTAAGATCATATCCCATTGTTTTGTAAATGAACCGGCGAAGTTTGAAACCGCGATTGGTAATGTTTGAATCGCATTTCCTTTACCAAGTAATAGAAGTGGTAATAGGAAGTCGTTCCAAATCCAGATACCGTTCAAGATTAAGATTGTAACGTAGATTGGTTTTAGGATTGGAAGAACTACGTAGAAGAATGTTTGCATTTTGTTACATCCGTCTAATTCAGCAGCTTCTTCGATTTCTAAAGGAACCCCTTTAATGAATCCGTGGAACATGAATACTGAAAGTGACATACCGAAACCTGTGTACGCTAGGATAATCCCTGGGTAAGAACGTAATAAGCTGAATCCGAAGATTGGCATTGTAATGGCGTCACTCATAATTTTGAACCAAGTTACTAAAGGATACATTACAACTTGGAAAGGAATTACCATTGAAGCTACGAAGATGAAGAAGATCACTAATGAAGCTTTAGAACGGTAACGAACTAATCCCCATGCAGCAAGAGCAGAGAATAAAGTGATTGTAAATAATGAAATCACAGTAATAATCGTTGATGCTAAGAATGATGAAGGATAGTTAATAGATGGGTTTTTCCAAATCGTAACAATGTTTGTCCAAAGTTGTCCGAAACTTGCAGGAAGTGCAAGCGGATCTGCTAGGATGTCAGCAGAACTCTTTGCAGAGTTGATCACTAAAAGAACGATTGGGCTCAAGAAAAGTAAGAATAAGAGAAATCCTAAAATTTCGAGAAGTAAGATTCCGAATTTTTGTTTTTTCATTATAAGTCAATCTCCTTTCGTTTAGTGATAGATGTTTGAATTAAGCTGATGACTACTAAGATGAAGAATAAAATAACGGCACGAGCTTGACCTTGAGCCATTAAGTTATCTCCTGAAGCAGTGTTGTAGATGTTCATTGTAATGAACTCAGTACTTTGGATGGCTTTATCATGCCATAGTAGTGAAGGTCCACCACCTGTTAATGAGAAGTTCACATCGAAAATCTTGAATGAGTTTGTAATTGTCAAGAAGAGCGATACAGTGAACGCTGGCATTACCATTGGGATGATAATGTGACGTAGACGTTGCCATGCATTAGCACCGTCAAGTGAAGCAGATTCTACAAGACTTGAAGGTACGTTTTGTAGGGCTGCAAAGTAAATCATCATGATATAACCTGCATATTGCCATGTGTTTGTGATAATCAAAGCTGTAACAGCTAATTTCACATCCCCAAGGAATAGGTTATTAATTAAAAAGTCGCTTCCAATCATTTGACCTAAAGCAGGGAATACTGAGTTATAAATGAATTGCCAAATGTAACCTAGTACAAGACCCCCGATTAAGTTTGGAATGAAGAATCCAGCACGGAAGATGTCTTTAAGCTTAATTTTACTTGAAACAAGTAGAGCTAAGCCGAATGATACAATGTTAATCACGATTACGTTAAATAATGCGAAGATTACTGTGATCATTAAAGAGTATTGGAAACGTGTGTCCGATAAACTGTCTGTAAAGTTTTTAAGTCCCACAAATTGTAAGTTAGTTTGTGTAACGCTCTTCCAGTCAGTTAGTGAGTAGTAGAACCCTAAGAAGAAAGGCACGATAATAACAAGTGCAAAGATGATAAATGCAGGTAACACTAAGCGGTAAAAATTGCGTTTTGCACGAGCTTCTCTGCTTAAAGCTTTCTTATTCTTAGACATATAAGAGTTCCTCCTTTATTAAAATTAAGCGGTGAGGGTAGTCACCGCTTTGGTTCTATTGTAGCACATAACCCACAGTCACTGAAAGTGGCTGTGGGCCCCATGCAAACAATATTAATGATTATTTTTTAAGTAAGCTAGGCACTTCTTTGATTTGATTAGTAATCAATTCTTCGAATTTAGCTTTGTCGATTTGACCTTGAGCATATTGTCCATAGATTGGTCCTAATTTGTTCATTAAGAAGTTATCAGGCATGAAGTATGGGTTATCAAATGAGTAAACAGGTTTCTTCGCGCTAATCCATTCAGCTAAGAAACGAGATAATGGAGCTGATGGTTTCTCAGTTGTGTTAGAGAATGGAGAAATCATGTTAGCTTTGTTTACGATGTAGTCTTGACCTTCTTTAGTATCAGCTAAGTCGTTGAAGAATTTGTTGATGTATTCTAAAGCTTTAGTGTCTTTGTTAACTACGTAGTAAGATGGAGCACCGATGAATAATCCGTCAGCGTTTTTATCTTTACCAAGAGTTTGATAAGGAATGAATCCCATTTCGAAGTTAGCGTTTAATTGTTTTAGGTTAGGATCTTTCCAGTTACCTTGGTGTAGGAAAGCAGCTTTACCTGAAGCGAACGCTGAGTCCATGTCTTCTTGTGTACCAACTGTTAAGAGTTTTTTCTCTGTGTGATTGAATAATAATTCAACCCAGTTAGCGTAGTTGTCTAAACGAGTTTTGTCCATTTCGCCTTTAAGAACTTGTTCAGTTACTGAACGGTCGCCGTTTGGAAGACCAGAACTTAAGTAAGCACCGAAGTCGTGGATACCCATAATCCAAGTTTCGCCTTCTTTAGTTGCAGTAGCAACAACAGTAGATAATCCTAACTCAGATTTTTTACTTTCTAATGTGTCCATTGCTTTTTGAACAGCTTCAAATGAAGTTAGAGTAGATGGGTCGATACCAGCTTTAGTTAAGATGTCTTTGTTGTAAGCTAATCCGTATCCTTCTACAGATACTGGGAATCCGTATACGTCGTTTCCTTGTTTGAATTCGAATTCAGTTTTGTCGATCCAGTCACCTTTTAATGGTTGGATGCTGTCTTTCCACATGTCGTAACCAGCTTGACCTTCGATTACGAATACGTCAGGAGCTGTACCAGCTGTGAATTCTGTTTTTAATTGGTCAGAGATTTTACATGAACCAGAACATGTTTTAATGTTAACAGTTACTCCGTTCTTTTCTCCCCATTCTTTTGCATAAGCTGTTAAAGCTTCTTGAATTTCACTCTTGTTACTATATAAAGTGAATTCTTTTTTGCTCTCAGAGCTTCCTCCGTTAGAAGATTCTTGTTTTGCTCCACATCCAGCTAATGCTAAACCAGCTAAACCAAGAGCTAATGATTTTGTAAACCATTTGTTTGCCATAATATTTTCCTCCTTAAATTTCGTTATAGATTACGCAAACGATTTCTTAACTGAACTCAGTATACCGCTTTCATGAATCGTTTGCAAGTATTTTTATCAAAAAAATTTTTCACTTCTTAAAAATGCGGATTTAAAGCGATTTTCTTAGGTTATTAATATTTAAATAGTGCTAAAAACACGATAAAAACGCCGTTATATACAAATAGAATAAAAAAGTTGAAAAATATTACTTGAGTTATTAAACAAAATAATCTAATATTAAGGCAAACGGTTGCGCAATGTTTGCGTATTCAATGACTAGTAGAAATATCTATTATATAGAAAAGAGGGATTTATGAATGAGCAATAGAGAATCAGGTGTGTTAATGCATATCTCATCATTACCAGGTAACTATGGTATTGGTTCTTTTGGAAAATCAGCATATGATTTTGTAGATTTTCTTGTTCGCACAAAACAAACCTATTGGCAAATTCTTCCATTAGGAACAACAAGTTATGGAGATTCTCCATACCAATCATTTTCTGCTTTTGCAGGAAATACGAACTTTATCGATTTCGACATTTTAATAGAAGAAGGTTTAATTGATAAAGAAGACGTCCTTACAAATTGGGGCGAAGATGAAACGACGGTTGACTACGCATTATTATATGAAAAACGTCGTCCAGTTTTAGAAAAGGCAGTAGCTGCTTTCCTTGCAAAAGGAAAAACTCCTGCATACGAGAAATTCGTAGAGGAGAAAGCAGAGTGGTTAGAACCATTTGCGCAATACATGGCGATTAAAGAATCTTTCGGTATGAAACCATGGACAGCGTGGAGCGACGAAGCTATCAAACGTCGTCAACCAGATGCGTTAGCCGAGTACCGTGAACGCCTTGCGGATAAGTTAGAATATCACCGTGTAACTCAATTCTTATTTGATGAACAATGGCATGCTCTTAAAAAATATGCCAATGACCACTTCATTCAAATTATTGGTGATATGCCAATTTATGTGGCAGCAGACAGCGTAGAAATGTGGGCAACACCACATTACTTCAAAACAGATGAAGAAGGTAATCCACTTTGTGTAGCTGGATGTCCTGCGGATGATTTTTCTCCGCTAGGTCAATTATGGGGGAACCCAATTTATAATTGGGAAGCAATGAAAGAAGATGGATACACTTGGTGGAGCAAACGACTACAAGCAAGTTTTGAATTGTTTGATGTCGTTCGTATCGACCACTTCAGAGGTTTCTCAGCTTACTGGGAAATCCCAGCAGAAGCAGAAAACGCAACAATCGGGAAATGGGTTAAAGGTCCTGGGTATGATTTATTTAAAGCGGTGAAAGAGCAACTCGGAGAATTGCCAATTATCGCAGAAGACTTAGGTTTCATGGATGAAGATGTCATCAACCTTCGTGAAGCTACTGGATTCCCAGGGATGAAAATCTTGGAATTCGGGTTTATGGGTGAAGATCCTAAGAGTGGAGATTTACCTCATCATTATCCTGTCAATGCGGTTGCCTATACAGGAACGCACGATAATGATACAGTATTAGGGTGGTATAAGTCGGCTACAGAAGAAACTCGAGAATTTTGTAATCGTTACTTAAACCGCCGCGACGAAGAGCCAATTAGCTTTGCGTTACTTCGCGGACTATATGGTTCTGTCAGCCGTATGACAGTTGCAACAATGCAAGATTTACTACAATTAGACGAAACAGCTCGTATGAACATTCCAAGTACACTAGGTGGGAACTGGGTATGGAGAATGACCAAAGAGCAGTTAACGGAATCAGTAGAAGAGTTCTTACTTGGAATTACTGAATTGTATGATCGTGCAAATCCGCATCATAATGTGGATGTTAAAGAGGAGTTAGTCGAGGAAGAAAAATAACCTCGCGCACACTAAAAAGGAGAGAACAATGCAAGATTTTAAACAATATGTAGAAGGAAACTTAGGCAAGTCATTAAAAGACTGCTCAAAAGAAGAAGTTTACTTAGCCTTATTACAATTTACAAAAGAAAAAAGCGCAGCCTTACCACAAAATAATGGTAAGAAAAAAGTGTATTACATTTCTGCTGAATTCTTAATCGGTAAATTATTATCAAACAACTTAATTAACTTAGGCCTTTACGATGAAGTAAAAGAAGTGCTTGCTGAAGCAGGGCATACATTAGCTGAAATCGAAGAAATCGAATTAGAACCATCTTTAGGAAATGGTGGTCTAGGACGTCTAGCAGCATGTTTCCTTGATTCTATCGCAACTCTTGGTTTAACAGGAGACGGCGTTGGTTTGAACTACCATTATGGTTTATTCGAACAAAAATTCAAAAATAACCAACAAGATGCAGTGCCAAACGTTTGGTTAACACCTGAAAGCTGGTTAGTTCCAACTGAAACTTCTTATAAAGTACCCTTTGCAGACTTTACATTGACATCAAAAATGTTTGATATCGATGTATTAGGATATGAACAATCTACTAAAAACAAATTACACTTATTCGATGTCGATTCAATCGATGAGTCTTTAGTATCAAGTGATTCAATCTCATTTGATAAAACACAAATCGCTAAAAACTTAACATTATTCTTATATCCAGATGATAGCGATGAGCAAGGTGAATTATTACGTATTTACCAACAATACTTCATGGTAAGTAACGGTGCTCAATTATTAATCGACGAAGCACTTGCTAAAGGAAGTAACTTACACGACTTAGCAGAATATGCAACTGTTCAAATTAACGATACACACCCATCAATGGTGATTCCTGAATTAATTCGTTTACTTGGGGAACGTGGAATTGAATTCGATGAAGCAGTGGAAATCGTGTCAGCAATGACAGCTTACACAAACCACACAATCTTATCAGAAGCGTTAGAAAAATGGCCTTTAGCATACTTAGAAAAAGTAGTGCCACATTTAGTGCCAATTATTAAAGAATTAGACGCTCGCGTAAAAGCGAAATTCGAAGATCCATCAGTAGCCATCATTGATGAACATGACCGTGTTCATATGGCACATATGGATATTCACTATGGATACAGCGTAAACGGTGTTGCGGCATTGCATACGGATATCTTAAAAGAAAGTGAATTGAAGAATTTCTATGAAATTTATCCAGAGAAATTCAACAACAAAACAAACGGGATTACATTCCGTCGTTGGTTAATGCATGCCAACCCAGAACTTGCTAAATTATTAGATGAAACAATTGGAACAGAGTGGCGCAAAGATGCTTCTAAATTAGAAGCGTTGAAAGCTTTCCGTCATGATGCGATTGTTCGCGAAAAATTAGACAAGATTAAACGTGACAACAAGAAACGTTTAAGTGTTTACCTACAAGAAAAACAAGGTATCACAGTGAATGAAAATTCTATTTTTGATATCCAAATCAAACGTATGCATGAATACAAACGTCAACAAATGAACGCTTTATATGTGATTCATAAATATTTAGATATCAAGAGCGGAAACATTCCAGCTAGACCAATTACAATTATCTTCGGTGGTAAAGCAGCTCCTGCGTATGTCATTGCACAAGACGTGATTCATTTAATTCTTTCATTATCTGAATTAATCGCAAATGACCCAGAAGTAAGTCCATACTTACAAGTTGTAATGATTGAAAACTACAACGTAACCGCTGCAACACACTTAATTCCAGCATGTAATATTTCTGAACAAATTTCTCTTGCTTCAAAAGAAGCCAGCGGAACAGGAAATATGAAATTCATGCTAAACGGTGCATTAACTCTTGGTACTGAAGATGGTGCGAACGTGGAAATCCACGAACTTGTGGGTGACGACAACATCTATATCTTCGGTGAAAAGAGTGATGAAGTCATTGCGCACTATGAAAAAGGCGATTACAACGCTAGTGAATTTGCGAAGAGAGATGCAATCCGTCCATTAGTGGAATTCGTGAAGAGTGACGCTTTACTAGAAGTTGGAAACCAAGAACGTCTAGAACGTCTGTACAACGAATTAACAACTAAAGACTGGTTCATGACGCTACTTGACTTAGAAGACTACATTGAAACAAAAGAACGTATGTATCGCGATTTCGAAAACAGAGATGAATGGAATGCTAAAGTAGTGACAAACATTGCAATGGCTGGATTCTTCTCAAGTGACCGTACAATCGAAGACTACAACCGTGACATTTGGAAATTAAACTAAATCGATTAATTGAAGGGATACGGTGAATTCCATGCAAATTAAAAACGAAGCAATGCTGATCACTTACTCAGACAGCATGGGAAGCAATATGAAGGACTTAAAAGGAGTTCTTGATAAACATTTTAAAGGCGCGATTAGTGGGGTACATTTACTCCCATTCTTCCCGTCTACAGGGGATAGAGGATTTGCTCCAAGTGACTACACACGCGTAGACCCATCACTTGGAACTTGGGAAGATGTGGATGCTCTAGGGGAACAATATTATTTAATGTTTGACTTCATGATTAACCATATTTCTCGTGAGTCTAAGTTCTTCCAAGATTTTAAAGAAAATCACGAGAACTCACCTTACAAAGATATGTTTATTCGTATTCATGAGTTTTTCCCAGAAGGACGTCCAAACCAAGCGGATATTGACTTAATTTATAAACGTAAAGATAAAGCACCATTCCAAACGGTTCACTTTGCCGATGGAACAACAGAAGAAGTATGGAACACATTCGGGGAAGAGCAAATCGACCTTGATGTTCGTAAAGAAATCGTGAAAGAGTTTATTCGTGAAACGATTAAAGACATGGCAAGCCATGGTTGCTCATTAATTCGTTTAGACGCATTTGCTTATGCGATTAAAAAACTCGATACAAACGACTTCTTCGTAGAACCAGATATTTGGGATTTATTAAATGAAGTACGTGATGAAGCAGCGAAATACCAAGTAGAATTGCTTCCTGAAATTCATGAGCATTATTCAATTCAAATGAAGATTGCTGATCATGATTACTTCGTTTATGACTTTGCATTGCCAATGGTAGTCTTATATTCACTATACTCAGGGAAATCAAATCGTTTAGCAAACTGGCTTTCAATGAGTCCAATGAAGCAATTTACAACACTTGATACGCATGACGGAATCGGTGTCGTGGATGCTAGAGACTTATTAACTGATGAAGAGTTAGATTACACTTCAAACAAATTATATGAAGTAGGTGCCAACGTAAAACGTATCTACTCAAGTGAAAAATACAATAACTTAGATATCTATCAAATCAACAGTACTTACTACAGTGCCTTAGGAAATGATGATGCAAGTTACTTATTATCACGTGTATTACAATGCTTTGCACCTGGTATTCCGCAAGTGTATTATGTTGGATTACTTGCTGGGGAAAATGACATCGAGTTATTAGAATCTTCAAAAGAAGGTCGTAACATCAACCGTCACTACTACACATTAGAAGAAATCGACCGTGAAGTAGAGCGTCCAGTCGTGAAAAAACTAATCAACTTATTACGCTTCAGAAACACATCAAAAGCGTTTGATTTAGAAGGTTCTTTTGAAGTAGAAACGCCAACTGAGAACACAATCGTAATTACACGTAAGGACGCTTCAGGTACTACAGAAGCACGCTTAGAAGCAAACCTTGAAACAAAAGAGTTCACTATTTTCGAACAAGGAAATGTTGTGACTTTATAAAATGAAACATAGATTGACGTGTGGAGTTCTTCCACACGTCTTATTTTTTCGCAAAAGAATAGTACTTAATGGGCAGATATGATAAAATGACTCTGTATGACAAACTTTGTATCTTCTAGAGTCATCTTACTTTAGAAATAAAAGCGGTTGAACCCGTCGAACGTTTTTATTTCTAAAAGTAGGTCTGGAAGATACGCAAATAAGAGAAAAGGAGATTAGTTATGTCAGAAAAGAAAGTTTTTAGCTACAACTGGGGCGGACGTCAATTAACAGTTGAAATCGGCCAATTAGCAAAACAAGCCAATGGTGCTGTATTAGTACGTTACGGTGATACTGTTGTGTTAACAGCGGCTGTTGGTACAAAACAAGCAAAAGATACAGATTTCTTCCCGTTAACAGTGAACTACGAAGAAAAAATGTATGCAGCAGGTAAAATCCCTGGAGGCTTCATCAAACGTGAAGGCCGTCCAAGTGAACATGCTACTCTTACAGCGCGTTTAATCGACCGTCCAATCCGTCCAATGTTTGCGGAAGGGTTCCGTAACGAAGTACAAATCACAAATACTGTAATGTCAGTAGATCCTAACTGCCCACCAGAAATGGCAGCAATGTTTGGTTCTTCATTAGCATTATGTATTTCAGATATTCCATTTGATGGACCAATCGCTGGGGTAGACGTAGGTCGTGTCAACGGTGAATACGTAATTAACCCAACTACAGAACAAAAAGAAAACTCAGATATCGAATTATCTGTAGCTGGTACTGCAACTGCCATCAACATGGTAGAAAGTTCAGCTAAAGAAGTGAACGAAGAAGATATGCTTGGTGCATTATTATTCGGTCACGAAGAAATTAAAAAATTAGTGGCTTTCCAAGAAGAAATCGTTCGCGAAGTTGGTAAAGAAAAAATGGAAGTAACTTTACTTTCATTCGACCCAGCTATCGAAGCACAAGTAAAAGATTTATTCAGCGAAGCAATGGTTCACGCTATTCAAACAGAAGAAAAATTAGCGCGTGAAGCAAACATCGAAAAAGTAAAAGAAACAGCTATCGAGCACTTCGAAGCGGTATTAGAAGAAAATGACGAAAAAGCAGGACTTCTAAAACAAGTTTCTCAATTAGTTGATAACTTAGAAAAAGACGAAGTACGTCGTTTAATCACTGAAGAAAAAGTACGTCCTGATGGTCGTAAGATTGACGAAATCCGTCCATTATCTTCAGAAATCGACTTATTACCTCGTGTTCATGGTTCAGGTTTATTCACTCGTGGACAAACTCAAGCATTAACTTCAGCAACACTTGCACCTCTTGGAGAATACCAAGTGATTGATGGTTTAGGAATCGAAGAAGGGAAACGATTCATTCACCACTACAACTTCCCACAATTCTCTGTAGGTTCAGTTGGTCGTGCTGGTAGCCCAGGTCGTCGTGAAATTGGTCACGGTGCGCTAGGGGAACGTGCATTGAAACAAGTGATTCCAAGTCCAGAAGACTTCCCTTACACAATCCGTCTTGTATCAGAAGTATTAGAATCAAACGGTTCTTCTTCTCAAGCAAGTATTTGTGCGGGAACATTAGCATTGATGGCTGCCGGTGTGCCAATTAAAGCGCCAGTAGCAGGTATCGCAATGGGTCTTATTTCAGATGGTACAAACTACACAGTCTTAACAGATATCCAAGGGTTAGAAGACCACTTAGGAGACATGGACTTTAAAGTAGCCGGAACGAAAGACGGAATTACAGCTCTTCAAATGGATATTAAGATTCAAGGAATTACAGAACAAATCTTACGTGAAGCCCTAACACAAGCGAAGAAAGCACGTTTTGAAATTCTTGAAGAATTAACATCAACAATTGCTGAACCTCGTAAAGAGTTAAGCCCATATGCACCTAAGATTGAAATGATTTCTATCCACCCTGATAAGATTAAAGTGGTTATCGGACGTGGTGGGGAAACAATCAACTCTATCATCGACGAAACAGGTGTTAAAATCGATATCGACCAAGAAGGTCACGTATCTATCGCTTCTACAGATGCTGCTATGATCCAACGTGCTAAAGAAATCATCGAAGATTTAACACGTGAAATCGAAGTAGGTCAAGTGTACGAAGGAACTGTACGTCGTATCGAAAAATTCGGTGCATTCGTAGAAATCGCTAAAGGAAAAGATGGATTAGTTCACATTTCTGAATTAGCACACGAACGCGTTGGTAAAGTAGAAGATGTACTTGCTTTAGGCGACAAAGTGACTGTTAAAGTCATCGAAATCGACGGGCAAGGACGTATCAACTTATCACGTAAAGCATTATTACCAAAAGAAGATAAAGAATAATCTTTCAATTCTAGCCTCTGCATTTTGCAGGGGCTTTTTTCTTTCTTCAAAAGTACAACAATAGAGCACTTCTTAGATTCTTTGATATTCGCAAAAAAGGGACAAATATGATATTCTTATAGAGTATATAGGGTGGAGAAATCTGCCCAGAGGAATCAATTTAAATAATAGAAAATGAGAGGTAAACCATGAGTTCAATTAAAATCATCGCACTTGGTGGTGTGAGAGAAAACGGTAAGAGCTTATATGCCGTTGAAGTGGAAGAAGAGATCTTCGTCTTAGATTGCGGTCTTGTCTATCCAGAAGATGAACTATTAGGGATTGATGTAGTCATTCCTGATTTCACATACTTAGAAGAAAATAGAGACCGTATTGCAGGGGTCTTCTTAACGCACGGACATGCCGATGCAGTAGGAGCCTTGCCTTATTTCTTACAAAATATCGACGCGCCGGTATTCGGTTCAAAATTAACGATTGCTCTTGCAAAATACTATGTAGAGTCTTCAAACGTTGTTAAAGGATTTGACGACTATCATGAAGTGACAGAAAATACAGAGATTGATTTTCCAACAGCAACAGTGAAGTTCTTTAAAACAACGCACACAATTCCAGATTCATTAGCGATTGTGATTAAGACAAGCGAAGGGAATATTGTGTACACTGGGGACTTCAAGTTCGACCAAAGTGCTGCAGTGGAATATCAAACAAACTTTGGACGTATCGCAGACGTTGGTGAAGACTATGTACTAGCGCTTCTAAGTGATTCGAGTGATGCAGAAAGCACTGTCGAAAATGTCAGCGACCGTAAAGTGGCTGAAACGATGTTGGAAACATTCCTCAATGCAGAAGGCCGTATTATCGTTGCCTGCGTTGCAAGTAATATTTTACGTATTCAACAAGTCATTAATGCAGCTTACGAATCAGGACGCAAGATTTTCCTAACAGGATCTGAGCTTGAAGAAATCGTCAATATCGCATTAAGCTTGAATAAATTAACGGTTCCAGATAAAGAGCTAATCGTGAACTTCAATCAAATGAAGAAATTAGCCGATGATGAATTAGTCATCCTTGAAACTGGAAATGCTGGAGAGCCAATTAAAGCCTTGCAAAAGATGGCACTTGGCCGTCACCGTCAAGTGAACTTACACGAAGGCGACTTAGTGTATATCGCAACAACTCCATCTGTGGCAATGGAAACACAAATTGCACGTACGAAAGATTTAATCTACCGTGCCGATGCTGAAGTATTCGAAATGGCCAATAGCAAAAAATCAAGTGGGCATGCAACTCCAAACGACTTGAAACTGATGATGAACTTACTTCAACCAACATTCTTTATCCCAGTTCAAGGAGAGTATCGTAGCCTCTTAGCGCATGCGGAACTCGCCAATGAATTAGGAATTCCATATAAAAACATCTTCATTCCTGGTAAAGGAGATGTCGTGGAAATCGAAAATGGCCGTATGAGCGTTACTGGACAAGTTCCAGCAGGAAATGTCCTAGTAGATGGAATTGGTGTGGGAGATATCGGAAATATCGTTCTGAAAGACCGTAAGATTCTATCAGAAGACGGCGTATTCGTTGCAGTTGTGACGATTTCAAGACGTCTAGGAAAAATTCTTAGCGGACCACAAATTATTTCACGCGGATTCGTATATATGAAGACAAGTGAAGAACTATTAACAGAAGCACAAAAGATTGTGACAGATGTTGTCGAAGAGAACTTGGCAAGTGATGATTTCGAATGGCCACGCCTCAAACAAGAAGTCAGAGACGCATTAAGTCGTTACTTATTCGATAAAACAAAACGTCGCCCAGTCATCCTCCCGATGATTATGGAAGCTTCTAACTATAAGAAATAATTGAATTTAAGGAGATTAGAATGAATTCAAAAGCAGTTAAAATCTTACTTGAAGTACTTGGAGCCGTTGTGGTTTCAGTAGTCTTATCTTTCATTCCGAAAGAATCATTACCATTTGTTGTAGACTTAGCGATTATCCCATTAATCTTCGTGGCATTACGTCGCGGTTTAGTGTGGGGATGCATTGCGAGCGTGTTGTTCGGTGTCATCCATATGTTTCTTCATCCAAGTGGAGCAGGATACTTTATGGTTCCTTTCCACGATTCAGTGATGGGATACGGATTCGTGGGCGTTGCAGGATTCTTTGCACGTAACACCGTTCGTACAGCCTTCAATGCGCGTACATCATCAACAACATTAAACGTTGTAACAGCAAGCATTATCGCAACTTTTGTCAGCTACGGTTTCCATGCGATTGGTACAGCCATCGGTGCACCATCTCTATTCTCAGCTGAGAAAGTAGCCCTAGCACAAGGATTCTTCGGCTTTGGCATGAACTTTGTCGTGACATTAGTAGTGACACTTGTACTTTTAGTAACACCAATTTACGTGAAACGTTCGCTATATATTCCAAAAGGAACACGTTTCTTATCACGTCGCGAACAATCACATTTATTAAACGATTAATAGTAAAAAAGAGAAAGCCCCTGATTCGTCGCGGTCTTTTTTCTTTCAATTTTGAGAGGAGAGCCAATGGCATTTATTAGTTCGATTCTTTATATCATCATTTTACTTAATACCATTGCCGCAATTATCACGGTGTTTCGTGAGCCTCGTGAAATTGCTGCGACATGGGGATGGCTGATTGTCCTTGTGATGCTACCGGTCATCGGATTTATTATTTACTTCTTCTTTGGACGACGCATCCGTAAAAAACGCATCTTTAATTTGCGCGCTCAAGAAACGGTCGGTCTGCAAGAATTAGTCGAGCAGCAACAGCGTGATTTGGCCTATACGAAGGAGAAAATCGGTCCTGCGAGATTTCGCTTTAAGAACCCGTACCAAGAAGAATTAGCATCCTTCTTCCTGGAAGCCGATGATGCGATTATTACCGAGAATAATGATGTAGAGATTTTTGTGGACGGACAAGAGAAGTTTGACCGTCTAAAAGAAGATATTAAAAACGCCAAACATCATATTCACTTGCTGTATTACATCTTCAACCAAGATGAAATTGGCGAGGAAATTATGCAACTCTTAATCGATAAGGCGCAAGAGGGCGTCGAAGTCCTTGTTATTTATGATGCCCTAGGGTCACGTATGAAACGCAATTCTTTCTGGAATAAATTGCATGAAGCAGGCGGTCAGTCTGTTGCCTTCTTCGGGTACACACTTGGTTTTATCAACTGGCGTATTAACTACCGTAACCACCGTAAGATTGTGGTCATTGACGGTGATATCGGCTATGTTGGCGGCTTTAATGTCGGTGATGAATATTTAGGCAAAGGCCCGCTTGGTGCTTGGCGTGATACGCATATTCGCATTGCCGGAGATGCGGTCTATTCATTGCAATCGCGATTCTTAGTCGATTGGAATGCCGCGGTTAAAGAGGAAAAAAGACGTGAATTTATTCCAGAGTATTTCCCTTTAACTGAAACCAAGGGAGAAAATACGATGCAAATCGTCTCAACTGGTCCAGATAGCGATGTTCAGAAAATCAAGTTTGGCCTTGTGAAGATGATTTTAATGGCGAAAAAATCAGTGTGGATTCAAACTCCATACTTTATACCGGATGAGAGTATTCAAGAGGCGCTATCAATTGCCGCGATGTCTGGAGTGGACGTGCGCGTGATGATTCCGTGTAAGCCGGACCATCCAGTCGTCTACCGTGCGACAGAATACTATTCAAGCCAATTATTGAAATCGGGCGTGAAGATTTACGTCTATCAAAAAGGATTCCTTCATGCCAAGACAATGGTCGTCGATGGTGAAATGGCAACCGTTGGGACTTCGAATTTCGATATGAGAAGTTTCCGCTTAAACTTCGAAGTGAACGCCTTTATTTATAACGAACAGTTCGCTAAAAAAGTCGAAGAGGAATTCGTAAATGACCTGAAAAACTGTACCATTGCTAATGAAAAATACTTCGAAAAACAAGACCGCTGGAAGAGATTTAAACAAAAGTTCTCTAGGTTGTTCGCTCCGATATTATAGGATACGAGGGCGAACGATCAGGACTGAATCACTGGACTGATATGACGCAAGGGACTTGGAACAAGTCGTGCGGACATATCAGGAAGTGGACGTCAGTCCTGTGAGCCCGAGTTCAACTGTATAGGATGTGAGAAAAGGCTTGAGCCTATGCCTTTTCGAGCTCAACTAAAATAAAAAAACCACTACAAAAAATGCACTCACAATAGCATTTGTGAGTGCATTTTTTATATTGTCTTAATCGAAAAAGTCCAAATATGGACATGTCCATATTTGGACTTTTTAGCCTTGGATAGATTCAATTTTAAAAATAAACATTACCATATTTGGTAATTACCAAATATGGTAATGGCGGATTAATCTAACTCCATGCAAGCGACGATTTGTTCCACATTCAAGATGTGAGTGATGTTTGATCCTTGTTCTAGGAACACAAAGTGATTATTCATTTGGATAGGGCTCTTGATTGTACCGCTCTTTGTGAATGTCACTAAATTCCCAGCGTTATCGTATTTCTCAAAGTGGAGTACGATTGGTTTCTTGAAGTAGAAGCTGTGGTGAATTTGTTCAACCACGTCGATCAGTGGCATGACAGTTGGTTTAAAGAACACATCTCTTTCTTCATATTCTTCTTGAGAGACTTGTAGTTTATTAATGAATGGTTTGATAAATGATGTAAATGTTGATTTGCGTTGTTCCATTTTCGATACCTCCGAACGTTTGTTTGCATATTTATTATACGAACAAATGTTCTAAAATGCAATAGAAAAGAAAAAATTTTTCAAAAAAAGATGTGTTTCTTCCTATTTATAAAGTTTGAGTTTGCCCGAGATTATGGGAAATTAACGTTTGAATGAAAGCAAAATAAAGTTTATAATAGTAAAGAAAAGCATTTTACTATTCGTGAAAGCGAATGGATTGGAGGTGTCACATGAGTCAAGAGATTCTAAATTCTGTTTTGGCCATTGAGTCTGAAGCAAAAGCGTTGAAGGAAAAGTTCGATGAACAATTATCCCAAACGAATGCTGCGACAGATCAACGAGTGAACGAAGCTAAATCGAATATGGAACATTCGTTAGAAGTCTACAAAGCTGAGTTGAAAGAAAAAAATCAACAAAAGAAAGCAGAGTTCGAAGCGAAAGTGAAAGAAGACGAATTAGCAGAAATTGCTGCGCTGAAAGAACGTTTCAATCATCTGAAACAGGATTTAGTTCAGGATACTGTGAAGGAGGTGTTGAAGAGATATGGCAATAGCTAAAATGAATAAGGTGATGTTGATTGCCCCAACGGACAAACAAAATGACCTATTGGATGCTATTCAAGAATTACAATCTTTAGAAGTAACCTCGCTAGAACAGGCGAAAGAACTATTTACCGAAAATTCCATCGCTTTACAAGAAGCCGATGCAGATGGGATTAACGCTCTTCAACAGAAATTTGAAGGGATTCATGCGGCTATTACTTTTGTCGAAAAAAATCAAAAGCAACCGTCATTAATTCAAAAGTTAAAAACGCCAAGAGAGCAATTTGCACTTTCTGAATTACAAAAAGAAGTACAAAACTGGGACACTGATGCATTAGTGGAACATGTTGAAAGTATTCGTAACACGCTTCGTAAAAAGGATGACGAATTAAAAGAACTTCGTGAGAAAGAGGCTTTGCTTCGTAAGTGGAGCGCCCTTGATTTCTATCCGAAAGATATCTTTAAACATCCATATACGAAAACGAAAATGGGGACGATTCCTCAAGCAACGGATAATGCGTACTTGGATGGTTTGAAAGAGAGCGAATTGATTTCTGTTCACGAAGTGTATCACACACGTGAAGAAATCGGGTTATTGGTGACATATCCACGAAAAGCACAACAAGCTGCCAAAGAAGAGTTAGCGAAAGCACACTTCAGTATTGTATGGTATGCGTTTGAAGAAGCTCCTTCTGTTGAGTTGGAGAAAAATCTTAAAGCGCAACAAGCAGTTGTGGATGCTAAGAAGAAAGTGTTAGAGGACTTACAAGAAGAAAAAGACCTTCTTCGCAAGTTACAGCTTTCTGCGGAAGTTACTTATAACGAATTACAAAAAGAACAAGCCAAAAATGGATTGGTGAATGGTCAACATGTATTCGTGCTTCAAGGGTGGTTAACTACAAAAGCAGTCGATGACGTTGAAGTTCAACTCAAAGAAAAGTTAGGAGAAGGCGAATATGTCTTCTTACCACTAGATATTGCTGAAGAAGAATACGAAGAAGTGCCAACGGTTTTAGAAAACAATGCCTTCTTACAACCATTTGAAAATCTAACAGAAATGTATGGATTACCAAAATACGGAGAATTAGACCCAACGCCTTATACAGCACCATTCTATCTCGTCTTCTTCGGGATGATGGCAGCGGACTTAGGCTACGGAGCGCTTCTCTGGTTGGGAACATTCATCATGTTGAAGTTCTTCCATTTTGATAAAGGAATGAACCGCAACTTGAAGTTCTTCCACTTACTAAGCTACCCAGTAATGATCTGGGGGATTATTTTTGGATCAGCATTCGGTGCGGATTTACCATTCCAGCCACTATCACTTTCAAAAGACCTCATTACGATTATGATCTTATCGATTATCTTCGGGGTTATTCAAATTATGGTCGGCTTATCACTTGGGGCTTACTCAAATCTAAAGAAAAAAGCTTATGTTGATGCCTATACGAGTCATCTAGGATGGTTAGCGATTATTACGGGAATCATTCTTTATGTCTTAGGCTCAATGGTACTCAATATTTCTTGGATTGCGACAATCGGTTCATCGATTG
>CAUPXN010000008.1:0-33607 GCA_963515505.1 uncultured Streptococcus sp. | reverse complement strand
TAACAGATATCCAAATGGATGGCGTTTTACATGAATTTTCAACAATAGATGGCGTGGTTGAAGACGTAGCTGCAATCATTTTAAACATTAAAAAAATTGCATTGAAGTCTTTCACTGAAGATGAAAATAAAGTATTAGAAATTGATGTTAAAGGTCCAGCGGTAGTAACTGCAGGCGATATCAAACATGATAGCGACATTCAAGTTCTAAACCCTGATTTATATATCTGTACAGTAGCTGAAGGATATCACTTCCATGTTCGTATGAATGCTAAAAATGGTCGTGGATATGTTCGCTCTGACTACAATAAATCTGATAATATGCCAATTGGTGTAATCCCAATTGATTCTATTTATACTCCGATTAGTAAAGTGAACTACCAAGTCGAAAACACTCGTATTGGTCAAAAAAATATTTATGATAAACTAACTCTTGACGTTTGGACAGATGGTTCAATCGCTCCTCAAGATGCTGTTAGTTTAGCAGCTCGTATCTTAACTGAGCACTTAAATATCTTTGTTAATTTAACAAATGAAGCACATCCTATGGAAATCATGGTCGAAAAAGAAGAAACTCAAAAAGAACGTCTTCTTGAAATGACTATTGAAGAACTAGATTTATCAGTTCGTTCATATAACTGCTTAAAACGTGCTGGAATTAACACAGTACATGAATTAACAAGCAAGTCTGAAGCGGAAATGATCAAAGTTCGTAACTTAGGTCGTAAATCGCTTGAAGAAGTGAAACAAAAATTAATCGATTTAAATTTAGACTTACGTCGTGAAGACTAATAGAAACTCTTAAGAAGGAGGAATATTAAAAATGGCTTATCGTAAATTAGGACGTACAAGTTCACAACGTAAAGCGTTATTACGTGACTTGACAACTGACTTAATTATTAACGAACGTATCGTTACAACTGAAGCTCGCGCTAAAGAAATCCGTTCTACTGTAGAAAAAATGATTACTTTAGGTAAACGTGGTGACTTACATGCTCGCCGTCAAGCAGCTGCATTTGTTCGTAACGAAGTAGCAGATGTTCGTGAAGAAGGCGAAGCAATCGTTGTTGAAACAGCGTTGCAAAAATTATTTAATGATTTAGCATCACGTTACAGCGAACGTCAAGGTGGATACACTCGTATTCTTAAAACTGAACCTCGTCGTGGCGATGCTGCACCAATGGTTATCATTGAATTAGTTTAATAAACATTCAATCGAACACTTTTCGATGGTTGAAAAGAGCGTCATGATGGTAATAATCATCTTGCTTATAAGATGGAAAGTCTGGGGCTACTGAACAGGTAGCCTTATTCTTTCTCAGATTATTTAGTCTAGCTCGTTGTTTTCCCGCCGAAGCTTTTTGGCGGGAGAGCACTTCATCATGAAAAAGTGTGTTTTTTTATATATACATATTTTTGATACATACATAGGAAAAAGGAAAAGGGGTGTCCCCGTTGCAATCAACAATTATTGAGTTAAATAATATCCATTATCGTTATCACGAAGAGGATGAACGTGAAGCGTTGGCTGGAGTATCTTTAAAGGTAGAACGCGGTGAATGGTTAGCCATCATCGGGCATAATGGTTCTGGGAAATCAACATTAGCCAAAGTTATGAATGGACTTATCGAAGCAGGTAGCGGAGAAGTTCTGATTAATGGTGTTGTTTTAAATGACGAGACTGTATATGACGCTAGACGCGCAGTTGGAATGGTATTCCAAAATCCTGATAATCAATTTGTTGGGACAACGGTGGAGGATGACATTGCCTTCGGATTAGAAAATATCGGACTCCCTCGAGAAGAAATGTTAGAGCGTGTGACACGCGTTCTTGAAATGGTGAAAATGAGTGACTTCAGAACGAAGGAACCTGCACGACTATCAGGAGGTCAAAAGCAACGTGTGGCGATTGCTGGTGTAACCGCCCTAGAACCTTCTGTCATTATTCTTGACGAAGCCACTTCGATGCTAGATCCTAAAGGACGCATGGAAGTTATCGGCACGATTCAAAAATTACACAAAGAAAAAAATATTACGGTCATTTCGATTACACATGATTTAGATGAAGCAGCACAAGCAGACCGTATTGTGTTAATGGAACAAGGTCAAATTCAACAAATCGGAACTCCTGAAGAAATCTTCAAATTAGGTACGAAGCTTGTTGAAAAGGGACTCGATGTGCCGTTTGCAGAGAAATTAATCGAAGTACTTCGCGAAAAAGGGATGGAAGTTCCTGAAGCGTATCTTGATGAAGAAGGGTTGGTGGAATGGTTATGGACATCCGTTTTAACGAAGTAAATTTCGCATACCAAGCAAACACACCTTTTGAAACACGTGCTTTATTCGACGTAAACTTCAATATTCCATCAGGAAAGTACACGGCTATTATCGGACATACAGGCTCTGGGAAATCAACTATTTTACAACACTTAAACGCGTTACTGAAACCAACATCGGGTACGGTAACACTTGGAGAGCGTGTAGTAGACTCTGAAACGAGCAATAAAGACTTGAAGCCACTGCGCCAAAAAGTCGGTATCGTATTCCAATTTCCAGAATCACAACTCTTCGAAGAAACGGTTGAAAAAGATATTGCTTTTGGACCAAAGAACTTCGGAGCAAGTGAAGAAGAAGCAAACCAGCTAGCGAAAGAAACGCTAAAGATTGTGGGACTTCCTGAAGAGGTTTTACATAAGTCACCATTTGATTTATCTGGGGGACAAATGCGTCGTGTAGCGATTGCTGGCGTGTTAGCGATGCAACCAGAAGTATTAGTCTTAGACGAACCAACAGCGGGATTAGATCCTAAAGGACGCTTTGAGATGATGGAGATGTTTGCGCAACTCCAACGCGAAAAAGGCATTACAATCGTCCTTGTAACACACCAAATGAATGACGTTAGCGATTATGCGGATTACGTCATTGTGTGTGAAAAGGGAACTGTGGTAAAAACAGGGACTCCTGAAGAAGTGTTTGCGGATGCTGCTTGGTTACAAGAAAAACAACTAGGCTTGCCTTCGACTGTTCAGTTTGTTGAAAAGCTAAAAGCAAAAGGATTCCAAACAGACGCTCGTCCAATGAACCTTGACGCTTTAGCAGACTTACTTGTTTCACATTCGAAAAACGGAGGTGACACAAGTGCTCGATAAACTTATTTTAGGTCGCTACTTACAAGGCGATTCATGGATTCATAAACTCGATCCAAGAACAAAATTAATTGGAACATTTGCATTCGTGTTAGTCATCTTCTTAGCGAATAACTGGGTGACATATGGCTTATTAATCGCCTATACACTGATTGCTTTACTCTTATCGAAGATTCCATTAGGTTTCTTCTGGAAAGGGATTAAACCGTTAATTTGGGTGATTCTCTTTACGGTAGCGCTCCAAATCTTATTTACAAGTGGTGGAGACGTCTACTTCCAATGGGGATTCATTCAAGTAACATCTGAGGGGCTTATTAATGCGGTATTCATCTTCTTACGATTCGTATTAATTATCTCGTTTTCAACGCTATTAACACTAACAACTGCGCCATTGCAATTAACAGATGCAATTGAAGCTGTAATGAGGCCATTAGCGGTTGTGAAATTCCCAGTGCATGAAGTGGCATTAATGTTATCTATTGCACTGCGTTTTGTACCAACATTAATGGACGAAGCACAAAAAATTATGAACGCGCAACGGGCTCGTGGGGTTGATTTTGGAGAAGGAAATCTATTCGAACAAATGAAGGCGATTATCCCAATCTTAATTCCGCTGTTTGTTAGTTCATTAAACCGTGCCGAAGACTTGGCAACAGCCATGGAAGCACGTGGATACCAAGGCGGAGACGGACGCAGTAAGTACCGTGTTCTAAACTATGAAATGCGTGATGCCATTGCGGGATTATCCCTTGTGGCCGTAACGATTTTATTATTTGTATTAAAAGCATAAAAAATAAGGAGCTTGACTTGTCAAGCTCTTTTTTGAAAGAAGGGAAAAGGATGCAGCGATATAAACTCGTCATTCAATATGATGGTACGCCGTATGTTGGATTTCAAGTGCAAGAGAATGGGAATAGCATTCAAGCAGAACTGAATAAAGCGCTGAAGAAGATGACAAAGGGCCAATATATTCCTGTTAGTGGCTCTGGTCGTACAGACTCTGGGGTGCATGCCAACGGACAAGTCGTTCATATCGACTATCCCAAAGCTATCGAAGCAGTATCTCTTGTTCGTGCGATGAATAGTTTATTACCGACGTCAATTCGGATTGTCTCGGCCGAGGCAGTGTCAGAAGACTTCCACGCGCGCTATAGTGTGACAGGGAAACGATACATCTATAAAGTAACGACTGCTGCTATACAGAGCCCGTTTCGTCGTCAGTATGAGCTGCATCACCCATTCAAAACGGATGTAGACCGCATCAACAAGGCTTTTGAAGCAGTGATTGGAGAACATGATTTTACAAGTTTTTGTTCGACAAAAAGCGATAAAGACTCCAAAGTTCGCGTTGTAACAAAAGCAGAAGTGAAGAGAAACGGTGATGAATTAATTTTCACTTTTGAGGGTAAAGGTTTCCTTTACAATATGGTTCGAATTCTCGTTGGAACGGCGCTTCAAATTGGAGACGGCTTACGTGAAGTGGAAGAGATGAAGCAAATTCTAGAAGCTATGGACCGAAATGCAGCTGGCCCAACAGCGCCTGCTCATGGTTTATACCTAGATGAAGTGTTTTATAAGAATTTCGACTAGAAATATGATAGGATGAAAGTAGTTATATTAAAAGGAGTGTCAATATGGTATTAAAAGATTTCGACAAAAACTTAGAAAAATACGCTAAATTATTAGTCTCAACAGGGATTAACGTGCAACCAGGTCACACAGTGAATATTGTGATTGACGTAGACCAAGCACCTTTAGCTCGTTTATTAGTAAAAGAAGCTTACGCACACGGAGCAAGCGAAGTAATCGTATCATGGGCTGACGATTTCGTAGGTCGTGAACGCTTATTACATGCTGCAGAAGACCGTATCTCAAACGTTCCAGAATACCGTGTAGCAGAAATGAACTACTTATTAGAAAAGAAAGCAAGCCGCTTAAACGTTCGTTCAGCTGACCCAGATGCATTCGCTGGCGTTTCAGCAGAACGTCTACAACAATCAACAAAAGCATTAAGCCTTGCCTTAAAACCATTACGTACAGCAACCCAAGCCAATAAAGTGAGCTGGACAGTAGCATCAGCAGCTGGTAAAGAATGGGCGAAGAAAGTATTCCCTAATGCAGCAACTGATGAAGAAGCAGTAGATTTATTATGGGATCAAATCTTCAAAACTTGCCGTGTTTATGCGGATGATCCAGTGGCAGCATGGAAAGAACACGAAGAAAAATTAGATGCTAAAGCAGCTATTTTAAACAAAGAACAATTCGTGAAATTACACTACACTGCACCAGGAACAGACTTAACTCTTGGAATGCCTAAAAACCATGTTTGGGAAAGCGCTGGAAGCTTGAACGCACAAGGAGAACACTTCATCGCAAACATGCCAACAGAAGAAGTCTTCTCAGCTCCAGATTTCCGCGTAGCTGACGGATATGTATCAAGCACAAAACCATTAAGCTACAACGGTAACATTATCGAAGGCATCAAAGTGACTTTCAAAGACGGTCAAATCACAGAAGTATCTGCTGAAAAAGGCGACCAAGTAATGAAAGACTTAGTATTTGAAAACAATGGTGCTCGTGGATTAGGTGAAGTAGCACTCGTAAGCGACCCATCACCAATCTCACAATCAGGCATTACATTCTTCAATACATTATTTGATGAAAATGCATCAAACCACTTAGCAATTGGTTCAGCATATGCTACAAGTGTTAAAGGTGGAGAAAACTTCGAAACTGAAGAAGAATTAAGAGAAGCTGGATTAAACCGTGCTGATGTTCACGTAGATTTCATGATCGGTGGACCAGAAATGAACGTGGACGGTATCCGTGAAGACGGTACTGTAGTTCCAATCTTCCGCAACGGAGACTGGGCTATCTAGTCGGATAAATTGAAACAGTAAAAGGAACGAACTTTGAGAGAAGTCCGTTCCTTTTTTGTTGTTCTATAAGAAAAACTAATACAACTATAAGAAAATTCAATTGGTAAAAACTTCACAAGGAAGGTACAATAAAAACAGAGGAATCCTTATAAAGTTCGTAATAATTCAATGAGTTCTAAGATGTTTTGCGAATATTTTTCGTTTGGACGATAAGCAACTCCGATAGGGAAGAATCCATTTTTATCGATGAGAGGAATCCATACGAGTTCGTCATCTGAATAAAATTCTTTATATTCCAGCGCCATGATGCAAACGGAGTTAAAGGTTGCAAGACTGGCAAGGAGTACTTCCCAGTTATCATCCACATAAACAATATTCGGTTCAAAGCCAAAATGTCTAGAGCGTTGGTGTAATAATTTTCCAAGCATAAAGTGTTCAGATAAAGTGCTAAAACGTTCCTCCTTCAAATCTTCAAAGGTAACAGAGTCTCTCGAAGCTAGGGGATGACCCTTAGGAACGACAAGACTCGCTTGATAACCAGCGAAATGTTGTTGGAACGGTTCAATCACAATGTCGGATTCAATCTTTGGAAATGAGAGAACACCAAGGTCGATTTCTTCATTCACTAGTGCAGTTTGAAGCTCACGCGATCCGCCTTGTACCATCGTTAAGTGAATCGAAGGATGCGACATCATAAAACGCGAGAACTCAGGCATTAATTTGATCGCAAAAAGTGTCGGTAGCCCAATTCGAATCGTTTCTTTTTGAGGCTGATTAAGCTCGTGGATTTGAGCCACAGTCCCTTCCATTAAAGAAATGATTTTCTTACCATTATCGTATAAGAGCTGTCCAGCTTCAGTCAGTCGAATACTATTGTTAGTTTGCTGAATAAAAAGCGGAGTATGTAATTCGGATTCTAATTTTTTAATGGTTTGAGAAAGGGTCGGTTGCGTAATGAATAAGCTACGAGCGGCATTGGAATATCCGCCATGGTCAACGATACTAATAAAGTAGTGTAGGTGTTTAATATCCATTTGACATCTCCTGATTTCTTAAGTGAAATACTACACAATAATTGTAACAAAGAATAAAGACGGAAACAATAAGTTTTTTTAAATATAAAGGAGGAATTACGATGAAAATTACAATCGCAGGTGCTGGCGCTATGGGAAGTCGCTTTGGGTTAATGCTCCATCAAGCAGGTCATGAAGTGCTCCTCGTCGATGGATGGAAAGATCATGTGGATGCCATTCAAAAAGAAGGACTAAAGGCAAACTATAATGGAGAAGAAGTCGTTGTAAAATTGCCTGCTGTGCTTCAAAGTGAAGTCACAGAAGAAATGACGAGTGACCTCATTATCTTATTTACAAAAGCGATGCAACTAGAAAGCATGCTAACAGACTTGAAACCAGTCATTCATGATGAAACAAGAGTGCTATGCTTACTGAATGGAATCGGGCATGAAGAAGTCATTGAACAGTTTGTTCCAAAAGAAGATATCTTTATTGGGAATACGATGTGGACTGCTGGAATGGAAGGCCCTGGCCGCGTGAAACTCTTTGGTAGCGGTACTGTTGCCTTGAAGAACTTAGTGGATACACCAAAAGCACAAGCCAATGCCGAAGAAATCGTGAATGTTTTGAATAGTGGAGGATTGAATGCAAGCTATTCTGAAAATATTCTATTCGCCATTTATAAGAAAGCATGTGTGAATGGAACGATGAACGGACTTTGTACTATTTTGATGAGTAATATGTATGAATTTGGTTCTACAACGCCGGCTCATATGATAGTTGAAAATATTGTGAAAGAATTTTCAGAAGTTGCAAAAAATGAAAACATTCTGTTAAATGTTTCAGAAATTGTAGATTTTATTGAAAATAATTGTTATAATCGTGAAACAATTGGGCTTCATCACCCATCGATGTATCAAGATTTAAATGAAAACAATCGTTTAACAGAAATCGACTATATCAATGGAGCGGTGGTGCGTAAAGGTGAAAAATATGGCGTTCCAACACCGTATTGTGCCTTTTTAACAGCATTGGTTCATTGTAAAGAACAAATTCTTGGAGCAAAATAGCTCACAGTAAGAGGGGGAAAACACTATGGAAGCACAAGCACAACCAAAAATGACGGCTTCAGTTTTTATCAATAAAATCTTAGCAGGGACAGCTCTCGGGGTTATCGTCGGACTGATTCCAAATGCCGTTCTTTCAGCAATTTTAAAACATTTTAGTCAATATCCAATCGCAGTAACCATTACGCAAATCGCGGTTATTTTCCAATTAGCAACTCCACTTATTATCGGGGGCTTAATTGCATTACAATTCGGATTTAAACCAATGCCGATGATGGTTGTTGCAGGGGCCTGCTTCGTAGCCAGTGGGGTAGTGACGTATAATGCAGAACTTCAAAAATTTGTCGGGGCTGGAACAGGGGACTTAATTAATACAATGGTCACTGCTGGTATCGCTGTTGGAATGTTAATGCTGATCAAAGATAAATTCGGTTCAACTGCCGTTGTAGCAATGCCAATCGTTGTCGGTGTGGGTTCTGCCTTTATCGGGTTGCTATTATTACCATACGTTAAAATGATTACGACTGCTATTGGTACAGTCATCAACGAGTTCACAACATTACAACCAATCTTGATGTCAATTTTAATCTGCTGCTCATTTGCAATATTAATTATCTCTCCAATTTCTACAGTAGCGATTGGTTTAGCGATTCAATTAAACGGCGTGTCTGCCGGGGCGGCTGCTATGGGGGTTGCCGCAACAGCTGTAGCATTAGTAGTTCATTCATGGAAAGTCAATAAATCAGGGGTAACGTTAGCCATCGCTCTTGGGGCAATGAAATTAATGATGCCTAACTTATTCAAGTATCCAGTAATTTTGATTCCATGTTTATCAACAGCAATTCTTTCAGCGATTCCAGTAGCGCTCTTCTCAGTAAGTGGTACTCCACAATCTGCTGGGTTTGGTATCGTAGGGTTGGTAGGACCATTAGCTTCTATCGATGCTGGATTGAAGGTGGGCTTAGCAGCTATTGTATGGTTCGTTGTTCCAATTGCAGCAGCGATTGCAAGCAAAATTTTATTTGAAAATGTATTAAAATTATACGATTCTTCAGTGGTATTCAAATTCCAAGAGTAATCAATGTAATTCCTATCGACTCCTTCATGCATTTGCATGGAGGAGTTTATTTTTATTTTCGCTAGAAGATGGTACAATAAGCGTAATAGAAGGGAGTGGTCGGATGAGAATTCAACAATTAATTTATTTCGAGAAGATCGTTGAAAAAGGCTCTATGAATGAAGCCGCAAAAGACTTATATGTCAGCCAACCAAGTTTATCAAAGGCCATTCGTGAGTTGGAATTAGAAATGGATATCACCCTCTTTCAACGGGGGAATACCGGAATTACATTGACGGGAGAAGGGCGTGAGTTTTTAGTCTATGCTCGCCAAGTCCTCGACCAAGTCAATTTGATGGAAGAAAAATATAAACGACAAACGAAACGGAAACGGACATTCTCTGTATCGGCGCAACACTACGCGTTCGTGGTGCATGCCTTCGTTGATTTTATTCAAAAGGAAGCAGGAGACGAATATCAATTCACGCTTCGTGAAACAGAAACACAAAACATTCTAGAAGACTTAACGAACTATAAGAGTGAGATTGGGGTCTTGTATTTGAATGATTTCAACCGCAAAGTCATGGAAAAATTATTCAAAGAAAAGAACTTAGTATTCACACCACTCTTCACAGCAAAACCGCACGTATTCTTAAGCACGCAAAATCCACTAGCAGAAAAAGAGAGCATTACTCTAGAAGAATTAGAAGACTACCCTTACTTGTCCTATGAACAAGGGGAAGAAAACTCGTTCTACTTCTCAGAGGAAATCCTCAGCACGATGGAGCATAAGAAGAGCATTAAGGTAAGTGACCGTGCGACCATCTTTAACTTAATGGTCGGATTAAATGGATACACCATCAGTTCAGGGATTATTAGTAGCAAACTAAACGACGACAAGATTGTTGCGGTTCCTCTGGACGTAGAAGATACAATGGAACTCGGAATCTTACAACACGATCAACGAAAATTATCGAAGGAAGCAGAACGATTCTTGCATATGTTGAAAACACATATTCAGGAATACGGCTTCGAAGTTCAAAATCTTGATTTTTAGTTCACAAAGAGGTTGAAACTATTCGGAAAATCGGTGATAATAAAAGAAGGTAAGATATTATTACTCAGTAGAAGGAGACGGATGCAAATGAGTTGGAAAGAAACAGCAAAATTATGGGAATCTTTTGATGCACTAGAAGAAGGATTAAAGGTGCAATTACAATCAATGGATGACACACAAAAAGAGGAAGCCTTCTATACACCATTAGAATTTGGTACTGCGGGAATGCGTGGAATTGTTGGACCTGGGATTAATCGCATGAACACTTACACAGTGCGTCAGGCAACAGAAGGATTATCACGCTTAATTGAAAGTTACGGGGAAGAAGCGAAAAAACGTGGGGTGGCGATTGCTTACGATTCACGTCATTTTTCACCAGAATTCGCAATGGAGTCTGCACGTACTTTAGCAACTCACGGGATTAAGTCATATGTATTTGAAAGCTTACGTCCAACACCTGAATTATCATTTGCGGTACGTCACTTGCATACATTTGCCGGAATTATGATTACAGCTAGTCATAACCCAGCAGCTTACAACGGATATAAAGTCTATGGTGAAGACGGCGGTCAAATGCCTCCAAAAGATGCGGATGCATTAACAGCGTACGTTCGCCAAGTAGCAAATCCGCTTGAACTTAAAGTGTTAGATGATGAAGCATTAGAAGCATCAGGACTTGTAACGATTATCGGGAAAGACGTGGATGATGCGTACTTGAAAGAAATTAAAACAGTCTCTGTAAATCCCAAACTTCTTAGCGATGTAGAAGGATTATCAGTGGTTTATACACCATTACATGGAACTGGTTTAATGCTTGTAGAAAAAGCATTAGAACAAGCAAACTTCAAAGGCTTGCACGTTGTTGAAGAACAAGCAGTGCCAGATGGAGATTTCTCAACAGTTAAATCTCCAAACCCTGAAGAAGCAGGCGCATTTGAGTATGCGGTAGAATTAGGGGAAAAAGTAGGCGCTGATGTATTATTAGCGACTGACCCTGATGCGGACCGTATGGGTGCTGCAGTACGCTTACCAGATGGAAGCTACCAAGTAATTACAGGGAACCAAATCGCGGCTATCTTAGTCGATTACTTATTATATGCTCACCAACAAGCAGGAACACTTCCAAGTAATGCGCTTGTCGTGAAATCAATCGTAAGTAGCGAACTTCCAACAGCAGTTGCTAAAAGCTATGGCGCTGAAATGATGAACGTATTAACAGGATTCAAATTCATCGCAGAACAAATCCAACACGACGAAGAAACTGGAGAACATACTTTCATGTTCGGTTTCGAAGAAAGCTACGGATACCTAGTTAAATCATTCGTCCGTGACAAAGATGCTGTGCAAGCTGTGTTATTACTTACAGAAGTAGCAGCTCACTTCAAGAACGAAGGCAAAACTTTATATGACGGACTTCAAGCGTTATACGCAAAACACGGTTACTTCTTAGAAAAAACAATTTCTGTAACAGTAGCTGGTTTAGAAGGTCCACAAAAGATTAAAGCTTTATTAGACGGCTTACGCGCTTCAGTTCCAACAAGCTTTGGAGGATTGAAAGTAGCTCTAGCACAAGACTTCGCAGTAAATGAACAAAAAGATGCGAACGGTGTCGTTTCTGAAATCGGACTTCCAACTTCTAACGTATTGAAATACATCTTAGAAGACGGATCTTGGATTGCGGTTCGCCCAAGTGGTACAGAACCAAAAATCAAGTTCTACATCGGTGCTAAAGCGGATAGCGAAGAAGCTGCAAAAGAAAAAGTAGCAGCCTTACAAGCCGACTTAGAAAAATTACAATAATCAATGAAATGAGCACTCTCACGATAGTGAGGGTGCTTTTTTCCCTGCTATCATTAGGATTTTCGGAAAATTGTTTTGAAGGTCAAAGGATTATGGTATAATGATTCCAAGTTATCGTGAAAATATTCTTTATAAGAGTTGAGAGGAGTCCTTTATGAAAAAAGAAACGAAACGATTTTTAGCAGGGAGTGTGGCCCTCCTATCACTAGTAGTAGCGGGATGTTCTCAGTCTACATCAACATCAGAAGCAGCAAAGGAAACAACGCAAGCATCAGTTTATCATAAAGCAGATGTGACAGGGCCAGCCGCAAGTTTCGACTGGAATGCTAAAGTAGGCCCAGTCTCACATGAGAAAACATATGTGGAAACGAACAGCGGAAAATCCTTTACAACAACGCTTGATGGCGTGGTAAAAGCGCAAGAAGCTTTAGCTGAAAAGAAAAAAGAGATTACAGATACAAAAGTGCAAAAAGCATTAGAAATTGTGGATGCGGTATTTGTGAATCAAGAAAACTTTGATGTCCTTGTCAAAGCTGCAGGGGCAACAAACCAAGAAGAGTTTTTTGATAAAATGTGGAATGAATACTTGGTTCCATTACTGACTAAAAGAGATTCTAGTTTTTCAAACGACACAACTTTTGAATATGAAGGGGTCAACTATCCTATTAAAGTGTATGCGCCAATGTTCTTCAAGGTGAATACGAATGCGCTCGGGAAAGCGGGAGCCTATACATTAGAGGATACAAAAGTCGAAGGCGATATGGTGTACTTGAAATTCAAAGCTCCATCAGTCGACACCTATCAATATGAAGTGAAGGCTTCATATCATACAGATAAACAGAAGTTCTTCTTAGGATTAATTGAAGAACATGAAAAAGTTGCGCAATCAGATTTTGCAAAAGCGATGGATATCCGCTTTGTGTATCGATTAGCGGCATTAGATTTTAAAGCAGATAAGAATGTTGATTTAGAAGGAATGGACTATTTGGATCGCAACCAACATATCATCGCGATTAAAGTAGACGACAATGGAAATGCAACCATTGACCAAACAAATATCGCAAACCTCCTTCAAATCGATATGAAACCCGCTCATGAAGCGAACAAACCAAAATTTCAATAATTTAAATGAATAGGTCGGAAATACTCATGGAGTGTTTTCGACCTTTGTTTTGTCTAAACGGTAAAAAATAAATGCTGTACCAGTCGGACTTGCATGGTATAATGAAGTCAAAGCATACGAAGAACAAGTTTTATCACAAAGAAATTAAGGGAGAATTGAAAAATGACAAAATTTATTGAATCACCAGCTGTACAAAAATTATGTGAACTGACAAAAGAATCGTACTTACGTTATTGGGATGAACGTAATGGCGGGAACGTGTCAGTACGCTTGGAAGCGAGCGAAGTAGAAGGCTATGAAGACGTAAAAGAAGTGAAACGTGTCCTTGACTTAGGGTTCGACGCTTCCACGCTTGCGGGCTACTATTACTTAGTAACCGGTACAGGCCGTTACTTCAGAAACGTGACCAACCAACCGCTTCTTGATTTAGGCTTGGTTCGTATTTCAGAAGACGGACAAAAAGCAGAATTATTATGGGGATTCGAAGATGGTGGGAAACCAACCTCAGAATTCGCGAGCCACTTAATGAGCCACATCGAACGACTCAAAGTGAATCCAAATCATAAAGTGGTCTTCCATTGCCACCCAACAAACCTTATCGCCTTAAGCTTCACACAACCATTAGATGAACGTCATTTATCAAGACTTCTTTGGAAAATGCAAGCTGAATCGATTGTGGTATTCCCAGAAGGGATTGGTGTGATTCCTTATATGACACCTGGAACAAACGCCATTGGGGAAGCTACGGCTGCGAAAATGGCTGAGTTTAGAGCTGTGATTTGGCCACATCATGGATTATTTGCATCAGGCGATACTTTGGATGAAACATATGGTTTAATCGAAGTAATTGAGAAAGCTGCGATGATTTACTCTCAAGTAGGGGCTCAAGGCGGAAAAATCCTACAAGAAATTACAGATGTACAATTACAAGAAATTGCGGAATACTTTAACATGACTCCGCACGAAGGATTCTTAGACGTTTAATAGACGAATCATTTATAGGGCAAGCTGAAAAGGCTTGTCCTTTTTTGCGTTTTGACAGCCCTCAAGTCGCCAACCATGTACATTACCCAAGAACTGTTGTAAAATAAAGAGGTAACTACAATAAAAAAGGGGTATTGACAGATGAGCTCAATTTACAATGATGATAGTTTAACGCTACATACAGACCTATATCAAATTAATATGATGAAAACCTACTGGGAAACAGGCGTTTATGAGAAAAAAGCAATTTTCGAAGCGTATTTCAGAAAATTACCATTTGAAAATGGATATGCGATTTTTGCTGGACTAGAACGCATCGTTCGTTACATTGAACAATTACGTTTCTCAAAAACGGATATTGACTATTTACGTGGACTTGGACATTATCCAGAAGAATTCTTAACATACTTAGAAAACTTCGAATTCAAAGGAAGCATCCGATCAGCAGTAGAAGGAGAACTCGTTTTCGCGAACGAACCTCTTGTGCAAGTAGAAGGAACACTTGCGGAATGCCAATTAATTGAAACAGCCTTATTAAATATCGTCAACTTCCAAACACTGATTGCAACAAAAGCGAGCCGTGTGCGCATGGTTTCAGGAGACGATCCAGTATTAGAATTCGGAACTCGTCGTGCGCAAGAATTAGATGCGGCAATTTGGGGAACACGTGCAGCGTACATCGGTGGATGTGATGCGACAAGTAACGTTCGTGCCGGCAAGATGTTTGGCATTCCAGTTTCTGGGACACATGCCCACGCATTAGTACAAGCATACCGTGATGACTATAAAGCGTTTAAGGCGTATGCTGAGAGTCACCGTGACTGCGTGTTCTTAGTGGATACGTATGATATCTTAAAATCTGGTGTTCCAAATGCCATCCGTGTAGCCAAAGAATTCGGCGACAAGATTAATTTCTTAGGCGTGCGTATCGACAGTGGTGACATGGCGTATATGTCGAAAAAAGTTCGTCAACAATTAGACGAAGCTGGATTTACAAAAGCGAAAATTTACGCGTCAAGCGACCTAGATGAAAAAACAATCCTCAACTTGAAGATGCAAGGTGCTAAAATTGACGTTTGGGGAATCGGGACTCGTTTAATTACAGCGTATGACCAACCAGCACTTGGCTGTGTGTACAAGCTTGTAAGTATCGAAGACGAAAACGGCGTAATGGTGGATACAATGAAGATTTCAAACAACGCTGAAAAAGTATCGACACCTGGTAAGAAACAAGTATGGCGTATTACACGTAATTCAGACGGAAAATCTGAAGGGGACTACATTGCGCTATGGGATGAACGTCCAGATCAATTAGACGAACTCTTTATGTTCCATCCAGTCTACACTTATATCAATAAAACAGTGAAAGACTTTACTGCGCGTCCAATTTTACAACCGATTTTCAATAACGGAAAATTAGTGTATGAATTGCCAAAACTTCAAGATATTAAAGCGTATAAAGACGAGCAAATCGAAGCGCTATGGGACGAATATAAACGTATCTTGAACCCAGAGCAATATCCAGTCGATCTCTCTCAAAAGACATACGACCAAAAATTGGCAAGTATTGCGGAAATCAGAGAAGAAGTGCGTCTTAAAGCAGAACAGTTGGCCAAAGAAAACGCAAAGTAAGGGGAACGTTATGAGACCATTACAACAAAAAATTATCGAAACGCTTCGTGTCAAACCAACTATCAATCCTGAAGAAGAAATTCGTAAAACCGTCGATTTCTTAAAGGCGTATCTTGCAAAGCATCCCTTCTTGAATGGGTATGTCCTTGGGATTAGTGGCGGACAAGATTCAACGCTTGCTGGGAAACTCGCACAAATGGCGATTGATGAATTGAACGAAGAACAAGACCAAAAAGTGTATCGTTTCTATGCTATGCGCCTTCCTTATGGCGTGCAAGCTGATGAACAAGATGCCATGGACGCGATTGCCTTTATGAAGGCAACGGATGTGCTTCGCGTGAATGTGAAGGATGCAGTAGATGCGTCTGAACGCAGTATTGAAGCCTTAGGAATGGAAATTTCAGACTTCAATAAAGGAAATATCAAGGCGCGTGAACGTATGGTGGCTCAATATGCCATTGCTGGCCAAACGGGCTGTGCCGTTATCGGAACAGACCATGCGGCAGAATCGGTGACTGGTTTCTATACGAAATTTGGGGATGGTGCTGCGGATATCATTCCGTTATGGCGTCTCAATAAACGTCAAGGCCGTGCGATGTTACAAGTACTAGGTGCTCCTGACCATTTATACTTGAAAGCTCCAACGGCAGACTTAGAAGAAGATCGTCCATCGCTTCCAGACGAAGTAGCGCTTGGGGTTACTTACGAAGAGATTGATGATTATCTCGAAGGAAAAGACATCAACGAAAAAGCTGCAGAGACGATTGAAAATTGGTATCAAAAGACAGAACATAAACGTCACTTACCAATTACAATCTACGACGATTTTTGGAAATAAAGCTTAGAAGGCTATTCCTATCAGACAACTGGTAGGGATGGCTTTTTTGTTGGAAAAATCAGGGTGAGGACTATGGAAAAACGTTGACATTTTAACAAAAACTGATATCTTAAGAACTATGAGAAGTTTGAGTAGATGATGGGAATAACTCAAACAAGAAAGAGAAGGATTAGAAAAGGGGATTGATGATGCAAACAAAAAACAAACTCTTTGGTGCGAGTTTTGAGCAATCGAAAAGGATTGTTCCAAGAAGTTATGCAACCGAAGATGGTGCTCAAATGGGAGTGTCTGTTTCTATGAGTTTTTGGAAGAGAGTGTTTGGGCTAGTTGGATTAATGTTTAGTTTTATTGCCTACGGAGTGGGGATATATTTGACCGATGGTTTCAGAAGTTCAACAGATAGTGTCCAGATAATCTCTAAAAGTACGGGAGCTTTGATTGGAGAAGTGGGTTTGTATTTCCGCCCAATCAATTTGGTCTTAGTAATTTTATTTACAGCAATAATTATTTTAAATATTTTGCCAAAAATTAATTATGCTTATCAATTAATATATGGAAATTGTTTATTAATAATGTTCGGGTTAGTAACAATTTTTTCTGGGTTACCTTTATTAATTGGGTTAACAATTGAAGCGTTTGGAACACTCGCATTTGTTGTTCAATTAATCGGCTGTGGCTATTTAGTTAAGAAACTTATTGTTGATGTAATGAAGGAAGTTAAGACTTCCCTTTATAATGAAAATGACATAAAAGATAAAGATTGGGGAACTCCTATTATTAATTTCGTAAAAAGATATGGTGGAATACTATTAGGATTATCTATTCTAAATCGTTGGACTTTTAATTTTGGCGAATTCAGTAAGAGTAATCCAGGTCTTATGATTTTTTTATCTGGCTGGTTATTTATACCACTCATTAGTCTCTTATTATTTGCTGAAGGCCAGATTTTAAAAAATTTTGTAAAATCCTTTTATTTCTTTAAATATCGAAAAGAATACAGAGAGTACTTTAATATTACCAATGAGCAATGGTATGGAAAATTCTTTGCAAGATTTATGTCGAAATCATAATCGTTAGACTATCCTTTTATGGATAGTCTTTTTTTTGTTATTCCAAGCAAACCCTCTATTGAATTTCAAATTAGGAGTGCTATAATGAAGATAACAATAGTCGGTTAATAGTTTTCAATTTCATTGGAGGTGGTCTTTATGGACTTAGTATTACCAATGTTTCTGGGGACGTTTGCACTGATGGGAGTTGCCTTATATTTGTTTTACTGGATCATCCGATTGGCCGTAAAACATGGAGTAGAATCCCAACAAAGGAAGTCACATTAACGGCTTCAGAAAAAAGATATAGAGGTGGCGTGCCACCTCTATTTTCGTGGAGGAAGACAATGAAAGAAATGAACCATTTTGGAGTGTATGGTGTTTGCATTCGCGAGGGACGCATCCTTTGTATTCGTAAGACGCGTGGACCATACCGCGGGAGATTTGATTTGCCGGGAGGAACGCCGGAAGAAGGCGAGAGTCTGGTTGAAACATTGCGACGAGAAATGTTAGAGGAGACTGGATTCCAAGTATCTGCCATATACCAAAATACGATTCGTGATGTGTTTGTGACCGTTCCAGAAATTGCGCGTGTGCATCATGAGTTTGTGCTATTTACGATTGATGTTGAAGAAAAGAACGCTCAAACGGTAGAGGACTTCGTGACGAGCGAAGAGAAGAATGATTCGAAGGGAATTGTGTGGGTTCCACTAGAAGAAGTGAGCGTTGAAAATGCGTCTCCACTTGTAATCGAGGCTGCACGACCAACAGAGGCATTCGAGGCGAAACATTACGAACAATGGGTGATGTATGGCGAAGATTTTATGAACTAAAATGAATTTAGCTATTTAAAGACCTCTGAATTTTTGTTATAATATAGTTAAGCAGCTGTTCATGTTTTTAGTACCCTTTTATGAAAGGGAATTCAGGGAGGTATTGTTAATGGAAGTTATTGTTGTTAAAACTCAAGAAGAAGGCGCATTAGCCGCTTTTGAGATTTTTAAACGTGCACACGGCGAAGGAGCGAAAGTGTTTGGACTAGCGACAGGCTCAAGTCCAATTGGATTATATGAATTACTTAGAAATAGCGATTTAGATTTTTCAGATCGTATCTCAGTGAACTTAGATGAATATGTTGGATTGGCACCAACGGACGAACATAGCTACGCTTATTTCATGTATGAATATCTTTTCAATGCGAAGCCATTTAAACATAGCTATTTACCAGATGGGATTGCAAAAGACGTAGATGCAGAAGTTGAACGTTATGAACGTGTTCTTCAAGAAAATCCAGTAGACTTGCAGTTATTAGGCATCGGAAGTAATGGACATATCGGATTCAACGAACCTGGTACACCGTTCACTCAACGGACACATAAGGTTCATTTAACAGAATCAACCATTGAAGCGAACAAACGCTTCTTCGAAAAAGAAGAAGATGTGCCACGCTACGCTTATTCAATGGGATTACAATCCATCATGGATGCCAAAGAAATCGTGTTAATTGCATTCGGACCTAAGAAAGTCCATGCGATTAAAGGATTAGTGGAAGGTCCTATCACAGAGGAAGTTCCAGCAAGTATCTTACAAAAACATCCAAAAGTTACAGTTATTTGTGATGAAGCAGCTGCAGCATTATTAACAAAATAAAGAGTTTGAAAGGGCGTCTTCCGGGCAACGGAAGGCGCCTTTTTGCGCTTTTAAAAGAGAGTTAATCAGCTGATTTAAGCGTGTAAAGGCTTGTTTTCAAAAATTTTCTGAAAATTTTTTGGTAAACCTAAAAAAACACTTGACGAAATTATTTTTTTAGGGTAACCTAATAAATGTAGAATCTACATAAAGTGAGGGGATGAATTCATTGATTACGATTAAAAATGTTGGGGTATCGTATGCGATGCAACCACATGTTTTAAAAGATTGTAATGCAACCATTGAAGGACCAACCATTACTGGGATTATTGGGCCCAATGGTGCAGGTAAATCAACATTATTAAAAGCAATATTAGGACTTATTCAATCATCAGGAGAAATTCTGATTGATGGAGAACCCACAAAAAAAGTATTACAGAAAATCGCCTATGTCGAACAAAAAAGCCACATTGACTTTACATTTCCAATCACCATTCGTGAGTGCGTTGCTTTAGGAAGAACTGTTAAAAAGAAACCATTGCAACGTTTGACGAAAGAAGATTGGGAAAAAGTCGATGCAGCCATTGAAGAAGTTGGATTAACTGATTTAGCATCTCGCCAAATCGGCGCTCTTTCTGGTGGTCAATTCCAACGTGTACTATTAGCACGTTGCATGGTTCAAGAAGCACAATATATTTTCCTTGATGAACCATTTGTAGGGATTGATATGCTTAGTGAGAAAGTCATTATGACAATTCTCCGTAAATGGAAAGAGGAAGGGAAGACTATTTTAATGGTCAACCATGACTTATCGAAGGTGAAAGAATACTTTGACCATGTGATTCTTGTCAAACACGCGATTGTAGCCTCTGGAAAAACAGAAGACGTATTCATTAAGAAGTACTTAGATGATGTATACGGCGGAAGTGTTTATATTCCACAAGGAGGTGAGCAACATGCATAATTTCATTGAAGGGTTAATGGAATTCCATTTCCTACAAAATGCGCTTGTTTCAGCAGTCGTGATTGGTGCGGTTGCCGGAATTTTAGGATGCTTCATCATTCTAAGAGGGATGTCATTAATGGGGGACGCTATCTCTCACGCGGTATTACCGGGTGTAGCGTTGTCGTTTATTTTAGGCATTAACTTCTTTATTGGAGCCCTGGTGTTCGGGTTATTAGCATCGTTCCTTATTGCATTTGTGAATCAAAATAGTACTATCAAAGGCGATACTGCTATCGGGATTACCTTTAGTTCGTTTTTGGCATTGGGAATTATTTTGATTAGTGTGGCGAAGAGTTCAACAGACTTATTCCATATTTTATTCGGGAATATTTTAGCCGTACAAGATATTGATTTACTCATTACATTGGTGGTGAGCGTGATTGTAGTCGTCGTTATTTTAGCGTATTTTAAAGAATTACAAGTAACGAGCTTTGATCCAGTCTTTGCTCAATCTACAGGGATGAACGTACAATTTTACCACTACTTATTGATGTTCCTCTTGGCGCTTGTATCAATTACCGCGATGCAAAGTGTCGGGACAGTTATGATTGTGGCACTATTAATCACCCCTGCAGCAACAGCGTATTTATATTCAAATCGTCTGAAAACAATGCTCATTTTAGCCGCAACATTTGGCTCACTGTCATCCGTATTAGGATTGGTTATTGGATATACGTTTAACATCGCTATTGGATCAACCATCGTATTAACAGCAGCAGCACTTTTTGTCGTAAGTTTTATCGTTTCACCAAAACAAAGAGAAAGAAGGAAATCTCATGAATAGAATGAAGAAACTCTTTGTAGCAGCACTTGTTGTATTAGGAATTGCAGGATGCGCTACAAGTAAAGATACAAGTAAAGATAATAGTTCAAAGGCAAATACTGAAAAAATCAATGTGGTGACAACCAACTCTATTATTTATGATATGACAAAAAATATCGCCGGTGATTTAGTGAACTTACATAGTATTGTTCCAGTAGGACAAGACCCACACGAGTATGAACCATTACCAGAAGATGTTCAAAAGGTACAAAAAGCAGACTTGATTTTCTATAATGGAATCAACTTAGAAAACGGTGGGGACGCTTGGTTCACAAAGATGGTGAATAATGCGAATAAAGAAGCGAATAAAGATTACTTTGCAGTGAGTGATGGCGTAGAAGTGATTTACTTAGAAGGCCAAAACGAAGCTGGAAAAGAAGACCCTCACGCATGGTTAAACATCGAAAACGGTGTTATTTATGCGAAGAACATCGCGAAACAATTAATCGCAAAAGATCCAAAGAACAAAGAAACATATGAAAAGAATTTAGCAGCATATGTTGAAAAACTTGAAGCGTTAGATAAAGATGCTAAACAACGTATCGCGAAAATTCCAGAAGAAAAACGTTTAATCGTAACAAGTGAAGGCTGCTTCAAGTACTTCTCTAAAGCATACGATATTCCATCAGCGTACATCTGGGAAATCAATACAGAAGAAGAAGGAACTCCAGAACAAATCACGAAATTAGTTCGTCAATTACGTGCGTCAAAAGTTCCATCATTATTCGTAGAAAGTAGTGTGGATGAACGTCCAATGAAGACTGTTTCTCAAGAAACTGGTCTACCAATCTTCTCAACAATCTTCACTGACTCTGTTGCAGAAGCAGGAAAAGATGGAGACAGCTACTACAGCATGATGAAATGGAACCTAGATAAAATTATCGAAGGTTTAAGCAAATAGTGAATCGGGGCTCCTGGGAAACCGGGAGCTCTTTTGTTTTGAGTTTTGAATGAGAATAACAAACAGCGAGGTGAAGAAGAATGAATAAATTTTTAAAAGTGATGTTTATCGTATTAATCATTGCGATGACAGGAGCAATGATTTTCCAAATTTTCTTTCCAGAGGTGATGGGTTCACACTCGGGATACGGAGTTGCAGTCGGTTGGCAAAGGGAAATCGGATTTTGGAATCTAGCCGTCCTTATGATTTTGATTGCTGTAAATGTGAAGTATGATTGGTTTTATTTGCGAGTGGTATTGGCAGCACTGATGGTTGGAGGAATTGGCATTGGAACCAATCATTTGTTAACGTATTTAGCTCAGGCTTCTTCAGTAAATCTCGTTGGAGCCATTGAAAACTACCTTCTTGTTGTAGGATGGGCAGTTGGTTGGTATCTTCAAGACAAAATGGAAAAGATGAATCCGTAGGGCTTATCTTTTTTTATGCAAATTTACACTCACTAGTTGACAAGCGAAAAGAATGGGTCTAAAATACAAAACAACTTAAGAACATAAATTCATTGACAAAGAGAGTACAGAATTTTGGAGTCGCAAGCGAGATGAGGTAGAGTGGAAGCTCATTGGATAAGAAATTCTGGAAGCGCACTTTGTAGAAAAGATGGGGAAATCGAGTAGCCATCTTCGCAGAAATCTGCGTTAACAAGGAAAAGGATCGGGAAGCAATTCCCCGTCAAAATAGAGTGGTACCACGACAGACATCGTCTCTTATGCTTTTTGCATAAGGGGCGTTTTTATTTTACAAGGAGGTTTCAAATGAAGAAAATTATAGCGATGCTCATCGTGCTTGTCGGCTTTTTAGCCTCGTGCACGAATCAAGTAACAACAGAAAATAGTACAGGGTCAGCGGTTTTAGACCGTATTTACAAAAAGCAAAAAATCGTCATCGGAACGACAGCGGACTATCCGCCGTTTGAATGGCATTATATTAATGACGGTAAAGACTCTGTTGTCGGAATCGATATTGATATCGCCAATGCCATTGGTGAAGCGCTTGGGGTAGAAGTAGAGATTCGAGAGATGGAATTTAACTTCTTGATTGCTGCGATGAAGTCAGGGAAAGTAGACCTCGTTCTTGCAGGAATCACGCCAACCGAAGAGCGTAGTAAGGAAGTGGCATTCACGAATATTTACTATGATTCACATATGGTAGCGGTCGTGAAGAAGACAGATGCTGATAAATTCACGTCGCTGGATAGCTTCAAAGGCGCAAATGTTGGAGCACAAAAAGGAACCTCTCAAGAAGGAATTGTAAAAGATACACTGACAGGCGCAACGCTTACGTCACAACCGAAAAATCCAACCTTGATTTTAGCCTTGCAACAAGGAAAACTCGATGCAGTGATTATGGATAACATTGCAGCGGATGAATTCGTAAAGGCGAATTCGGATTTAACCGTCGCTTCGGTAGAAATCCCAAGTGAAGATGCCGGAACTGCAGCCGTGGCGCAGAAAGGCAATGAAGTGTTTGTACAAAAAGTACAAGAGGTGCTCGATCAGTTAGAGTCTTCAGGAAAACTAAAAGAATCGATTATTCGCAATACGAATTTAATGTCAGAATAGAAAGAAGGAAAAAGAATGGAATTGATTATTAAATATTGGCCTCTGTTTCTCGAAGGGGCAACGACAACCGTGTTACTATCATTCTTCTCTGTAATTGTCGGGGTTGGGTGTGGAACGTTAATGGCACTCGCAAGACTTAGCCAGAACAAGTTTTTGTCAAAAGCAGCGAAGGTCTATATCGACATTATTCGTGGAACGCCACTTCTTGTGCAATTGTACTTAGTGTATTTTGGACTCGCGACCGTTCTTGATTTAAACGATTTTGTTTCAGGAGTCATTGCCGTGTCCGTTAATACGACAGCCTATATCGCTGAAATCATCCGTAGTGGGATTCAATCGGTGGATAAAGGGCAAATGGAAGCCGCTCGTTCAATGGGGATGCCGAAACGAATGGCGATGCGTCAAATTATCTTGCCACAAGCGATGAAAAATATTTTACCAGCCATCGGGAATGAATTTGCGACCTTAATTAAAGAAACATCTATCGTCTCTTTAATCGGTATTCACGATTTAATGTATAGCTCGGATACCGTTCGTGGAGCAACCTTTACGGTATTTATCCCATTGTTAATGACGGCGTTCTTATACTTCGTCATGACAACGACGATTGCATTCTTTATGGACAAACTAGAAAGGAAGTTACAAGCCAGTGATTAGAACAGAAGAGATTAAAAAACAATACGGTGACAAGCAAGTCTTAAACGGAATTTCCACTCATATAGAACAAGGGGAAGTGCTCGTGATTATCGGTCCTTCTGGATCAGGAAAATCGACTTTCTTACGTTGCTTAAACTTATTAGAAGAACCCACTAGCGGGAAGGTATTTTTCAAAGAGCAATGCATCAATGAAAAAGGAGTGGACCTCGATAGCGTGCGTCAACACTTAGGGATGGTGTTCCAACACTTCAATTTATTCCCGCATTTAACCGTCTTAGAAAATATCACGATTGGACCAATCCAATTGAAGAAAATCGACAAGGCGGTCGCAGAACAAAAAGCCCACGAGCTTCTAGAGAAAATGGGCTTAGCCGATAAAGCGGATGTTTATCCAAACTCACTATCTGGGGGACAAAAGCAAAGAATCGCGATTGCGCGCTCCCTTGCGATGGAACCAGATGTGCTTCTATTCGATGAACCAACGTCAGCGCTGGATCCAGAAATGGTCGGAGAAGTGCTGAACGTGATGAAAGAACTCGCAGCAGGTGGAATGACCATGGTTGTTGTAACGCATGAAATGGGATTTGCCCGTGAAGTAGGAACGCGTTTAATCTTCATGGACGGTGGCGTGATTGTAGAAGAAGGACATCCAAAAGAAGTCCTCGAGAATCCACAAATGGAGCGTACACAATCGTTCTTATCGAAAGTATTAATCTAATAGAAGAGAAGTCTTATTTGCGATGATGTGGATAAGACTTTTTTTGTGGGTTGAAAAAACGTAAACATTTTGCTAACATTATTACAACTTGTTAGTAATTTGTTTACGTTTTAGGAGGTGAAAGAATGAATCCAAAACAAACAGAAATTCTGGAGTATTTAAAAAGAAATAATGGCATCCTATCTTATCGTGAAGTGAAAGAAGCAGGGTTGAGCTATCGAACGTATCGAAAAATGATTGAGCAACAGGTACTTGAACCGATCGGAAATGGTTTATACGGGTTGGCAGATAACTATATGGATGAGTGGTATTTAATTCAATTACGAAATCCAAAAGGAGTTTACGCACTCGATACGGCATTGTGGTTACACGGATTGTCGCTAACGGTTCCTTTTGAAAAAACAATGATGTTCCCGTACGGAGTGAATACTTCAACGATTAAGCAAGCACAAGAAGTGAAACCTGTTGTGACACGTACTAATTTTGATGTGGGGATTGTAGAAATTGAACGCCAAAAAGGACAAAGAATCCGTATATATGAAATAGAGAGGACTCTAGTAGAGTGTTTACGTCCGGTATATAAGATGGATGTCCAATTGATTGCACAAGCTTTCAAACTATATTTTCAAAAGTACTCGGTAAACTATCAAAAATTGATGTATTACGCAAAACTCTTCAGAGTCACCGATAAAATTTATTCATATATTGAGGTGCTATCGTGAAGTTCAAAAATGCTACGAGTTTTAAGAACAGAATAAAAAAGATTGCGCAGGAGAAAAAAGTCCCTGCTCAACAAGTTCAACAAAACTATTTAATAGAAGAAGTATTAAAACTGTTATCTAAGAGTCGCTATAAGAACTCTTTTGTCATAAAGGGCGGGTATTTAATTGGACGTCTGCTGGGGTTAGATAAAAGGACAACAATGGATTTAGACACCACTATTAAAGGAAAGGAATTAAGCGAACAGTCTTTGTTGAAAATATTTTCGGAGATATTAGAGGGACAACAAAACTTAGTGACTTTTACTTATAAAGTCGATTCTATTGATGCGATTCGAGCGGAGGATCAATACGGTGGATTTACATTAAAATTAGTAGCAACATATGAAACTTTAAAAGAGGTTGTTTATATAGATATAACAACGGGAGACAGTCTAACACCTAGAGAGATTAGCTATCGTTTTCCCTCACTGTTTAACGATGAGGAATTATCGATACAAGCTTATAATATAGAAACCGTACTGGCTGAAAAAATAGAAACAGTCATTTCTAGAGCAGAAGCCTCGACTAGACCGCGTGATCGGTACGATATTTATAATTTGTACAGATTAAGACAAAATGAAATTGATATGGTAATTCTAAAAAAGGCAATTCAAAATACCTTTAAAGCAAGACAAAGTACAGAGTTCTTGATGAGGTGGAGAACTTCAATAAAGAAATTGATAGAATCAGAATATCAAATGGAAATGTGGAAAAGATATCAGAAAAGTTTTCGATATGCTCAAGGGCTGTCCTTTGAAGAACCGATTGTCACTATTGAAACGATTCTTTCTCAACTCTTTCATGACTAGCGCATGATGCGTTCGTTTCTGTCGAATAATTTTCAGAAAATAATCCTTGCAAAGAATCTTGTGAGGTGCTACAATACAAAACGTAAGAATTACGATTTAAGAAATGGAGACGGAATATATCATGAAAAAAACAACCTTTATTGGATTATTATTGATGTTTGTACTGGTTGCCGTAGGATGTGCGCCAAGTAATTCAAACAGCAAAACACAATCAGGAAAGCTAAAAATTTCAACAACTTTCTATCCGATTTATGATTTTACAAGAAATATTGTAGGGGATGAAGGAGATGTATCGCTCATCATCGGTGCTGGAACAGAGCCACACGACTACGAGCCTTCTGCAAAAGAAATCGCAAAAATGAGCGAGGCAGATGCACTTGTGTATGATAGCGAGTATATGGAAACATGGATTCCTGCAGTTCTAAAGACTATCGAATCTGATAGTAAAGTCAAAGCCATCAGCGCAACAAAAGATATGGTACTCCTTCCTGGCGGTGAAGAGGAAGAACACGACCATGACCACGCTGGAGAAGGCCACAGCCATGAATACGATCCACATGTATGGTTATCACCAGAACGCGCGATTCAAATGGTTCAAAACATTACTAAACAGTTAGTGGAAGCTTTCCCTGACCGTAAAGAAGCCTTCGAGAAAAATGCTAAAGCTTATATCGAAAAATTAACAGCTTTGCATAATGACTACAAAAATGCGTTTAAAGATGCAAAACAAAAGAATTTTGTGACACAACATACGGCATTCCGTTATTTAGCATTAGATTACGGCTTAAACCAAGTGGGAATTACTGGGATTTCACCAGAAGCTGAGCCAAGTGCTGCACGTTTAGCAGAATTAACAAAATACGTGAAAGAAAACGACATTAAGATTATTTACTTTGAAGAAAATGCTTCTGAGAAAATCGCGAAAACATTAGCGGAAGAAGCAGGAGTTGAGTTAGCTGTTTTAAATCCAATTGAATCTTTAACAAAAGAGGAAATGGATAAAGGCGAAGACTATATTTCTGTAATGCGCGAAAACCTTGAAGCGTTGAAGAAAACGACAGACCAACCAGGAAAAGACATCCAACCAGAACACGCAGAAGACGAAAAGACAGTTTCAAAAGGCTACTTCGAAGACAGTGCTGTAAAAGATCGCACACTTTCTGATTACGCTGGCGAATGGCAATCGGTATATCCTTACTTAGTGGATGGCACTCTTGATCCAGTCTTTGACTACAAAGCAAAAATTGGCAAAAAGATGACAAAAGACGAGTACAAAGCATACTACACAACAGGATATAAAACAGATATCAAAAATATCAATATCACGGATACAACAATGGAATTCCAAAAAGAAGATGGAACAACTGCTAAAGCAGAATACAAATATGTAGGATACAAAATTCTAACATACAAAAAAGGAAACCGCGGCGTCCGCTTCTTGTTTGAAGCTGTGAACCCAGTAGAAGGTGCTCCTAAATACGTTCAATTCAGCGACCACAACATCGCTCCAGTGAAAGCAGAACACTTCCACATCTTTATGGGCAATGAAAGCCAAGAAAAATTATTCGAAGAAATGGACAACTGGCCAACATACTACCCATCAAACTTGACAGGGTTGGAAATTGCTCAGGAAATGTTGGCGCATTAAAAACAGGATGGCAGAAAGACAGAAACTAAGAATGATTTCACAGTGTGAAGTCATTCTGTTTCGTAGTCTTTCGCCCGCACAGTTTATTAGACTTTCTTGAATCACGAGTGATGAAAAGAAAGTCAATAAACCACTGCGAATAAATTTCTGCAGACACCAAAAAACAGGATTCGATATCGAATCCTGTTTTTGTTTACTCAAAATTAACTTATAAGTTAATTTTGATTTGTTAAACGATGCACAATTATCATAAAAGATAATTATCATATATGATAATTTCAGCTTTTTTCACGAGAAAAAATAAGCACAAAAACCGCACTATGATGCGGAAAAATATACTTTCAAAAAAGTGCATTTTTTTCGGAGTTGATTTGTTGACTATTACTAAACTTAATGTATAATGGTCTTTGTGTTAGTAAACAATTAGTTTAAAAGGAGAAGACAATGGAAATCGGTCATCAACTGCGTGCCCTCCGTATTCAAAAGGGTTTAACGCAAGAAGAGTTAGCAGAGAGAACAGATTTGTCAAAGGGATATATCTCGCAATTAGAGAATGATTTGAGCTCCCCATCAATGGATACGTTCTTTGATATTCTTGAAGTGTTGGGATGCCCTGCAGCGGACTTTTTCGATGAGGGGCCAGAAGAGGCGCTCACGATTTACCGCGAAGAGGATATGACGATGATGGAAGACGCCAAGCACCATACGACGGTCACGTGGCTCAATCCAGACTCGAACGAGCATGAGATGGAACCCGTGATTCTAGAGTTTGCCGTTGGGGGAGCGTATAAGACGTTCCAACCGTCACTTGCAGAAACATTTGGGTATGTGCTCGAAGGTTCGATTCAGGTCAAAGTCGGTAAACAAGTTGAAGTAGTTTCCAAAGGAGAGTCCTTCTATTTTGAGGCGAAAGCCAAACACCAAATTAGCAACGCCGCTAAGAAAACATCGAAAGTTTTAGTCGTGGCGACAGATTCATATTTATAATTAAGAAAGTTAGGTGCTAGCAATGTCAAACAACACAATTATCTCATTTGAGAATGTGAACAAATTTTATGAGGACACTCATGTTTTAAAAAATATTAACTTCGAAATCGAAAAAGGAAAATTCTATACATTACTAGGGCCTTCGGGATGCGGTAAAACAACAATCTTGCGTATCATTGCTGGATTTACAGATGTATCGAACGGAAAAGTGACTTTAAACGGGGAAGACGTTACTAACCTTCCGCCAAACAAACGCAAAGTCAACACTGTTTTCCAAGACTACGCATTATTCCCACATATGAACGTATTCGAAAATATCGCGTTTGGATTACGCTTAAAGAAAACTCCAGAAAACATCATTAAAGAAAAAGTGGCAGACGCTTTAAAAATGGTGCAATTATCTGGATACGAAAACCGTGAAATTTCACAAATGTCTGGTGGACAACAACAACGTGTGGCTATCGCCCGCGCGCTTGTCAATGAACCAGAAGTGCTACTACTTGATGAACCATTATCAGCATTAGACTTAAAACTTCGTACAGACATGCAATATGAACTTCGTGAATTGCAACAACGTTTAGGAATCACATTTATCTTCGTAACGCATGACCAAGAAGAAGCGTTGGCGATGAGTGATGAAATCTTCGTTATGAGCAAAGGAGAAATCGTTCAATCAGGAACACCAGTAGATATTTACGATGAGCCAATCAACCGTTTCGTTGCGGACTTTATCGGTGAAAGTAATATCGTTGATGGGGTTATGAAGGAAGACTACCTTGTAGAATTCGTTGGTAAAGAGTTCGAGTGTGCCGATGCCGGTATGCGTCCAAACGAAAAAGTTGAAATCGTGATTCGTCCAGAAGACTTATCGTTAACGTCTATCGAAAAAGGAAAATTAACAGTTGAAGTGGACACTCAATTATTCCGCGGAGTTCACTACGAAATCATCTGTTATGACGAAAATGGCAACGAATGGATGATTCACTCAACTCGTAAAGCAGAAGTTGGATCAAAAGTGGGCTTATACTTCGAACCACACGATATCCACGTAATGCGTTTTGGAGAAAGTGAAGAAGACTTCGACGCTCGTTTAGAAAGCTACGAAGACGAGGTAGAAGAAAATGACTAAACAATCTCGTTTCTTATTTTCCATTCCATACTTTATCTGGTTGTTATTATTCGTAGTAACGCCACTTGGAATGATTTTCTATAAATCATTCTTCGACATCAATGGTCAAGTAACGCTTGGAAACTATACAAACTATTTCGCGTCAGGAAACTACTTAGAAATGACATTCAACTCAGTGTGGTATGCCTTTCTAGTAACACTCGTAACGCTACTCGTTAGTTATCCAACAGCACTTTTCCTTAGTCGTTCAAAACATAAACAACTATGGCTTTTATTAATCATCTTACCGACATGGGTAAACTTACTATTAAAAGCCTATGCATTTATTGGAATTTTTAGCCAAACAGGAACAGTGAACAACTTCCTTTCATTATTCGGATTGGCGCCACAAGAATTCCTATTCACTGACTTCAGTTTCTTAACGGTAGCAGCGTATATCGAATTACCATTTATGATTTTGCCAATCTTCAACTCTATCGAAGAGTTGCCAGGTTCACTCATTGCGGCAAGCCGCGACCTTGGGGCAACAAAATGGGATACGTTTAGACGTGTCATCGTTCCATTATCGATGAACGGGGTGCGCAGTGGAGTACAAGCCGTATTTATTCCATCGCTCTCACTCTTCATGTTGACGCGTTTAATTGGAGGAAACCGTGTGATTACACTTGGTACAGCCGTTGAGCAACATTTCTTAGTAACGCAAAACTGGGGAATGGGTTCTACAATCGGGGTTGTATTGATTGTAGCAATGATTATTTTAATGTTTATTACAAGAGACCGTAGAAAAGGAGGCGTATCAGAATGAAATTAGAAAATAATAGTAAGTGGAGTAATTTCTACTTAGTGTTTGTATTTGTAGTCTTATATGCGCCGATTTTCTATTTGATTTTTTACTCATTTAACAGTGCTGGTAGCATGAACGGATTCGAGAGTTTTACACTCGACCACTATAAAGCCGTTCTTGCCGACACCCGTTTAATCGGAATTGTGCTCGATACATTAATTCTTGCACTCTTATCTTCTTTAATCGCGACAGTGATTGGAACACTTGGAGCTATCATGATCCATTACATCCGTTCAAACCGTCGCAAACAAGTGTTATTAGGCTTTAACAATATTTTGATGGTATCGCCAGACGTTATCATCGGTGCCAGCCTTTTAATTCTTTTTACAGTGGTTGGATTCAAACTTGGCTTTATGTCGGTATTACTTGCGCATATCGCGTTTAACATTTCAATCGTTGTATTGATGGTTTTACCAAAATTATCAGAAATGAACCCATCGATGATTACAGCGGCTCGTGACTTAGGAGCAACAAGCTCACAAGTATTAACACGCATTGTTTTACCAGCGATTACACCAGGAATTCTCAGTGGATTCTTTATGGCATTTACGTATTCATTAGACGACTTCGCCGTGACATTCTTCGTAACAGGAAATGGATTCTCAACGATTGCCGTTGAAATCTACTCACGTGCGCGCCAAGGAATCAGCTTAGAAATCAATGCCTTAAGTACATTGATGTTCCTATTCTCATTATCACTTGTAATTGGATATTACTTTATTCAAAAATTCCAACAAAAACGAGTAAATGGGAAGGCTTCGGAGAGTGACTTGTTGAAAGGAGTCACACTATGAAGCGACTAACGATGTTAATCGGGACGATCGTAGTATCTTGCCTAGTGTTGTTTGGAATCCGAAAGAATTTTGAAACAGCAGCGGCAGGAGACCCTCAAACAATTATCGTATATAACTGGGGAGACTATATCGACCCAGAACTTATTACACAATTTGAACAAGAAACAGGTTATAAAGTTATTTATGAAACGTTCGATTCAAACGAAGCCATGCTAACAAAAATTAAGCAAGGTGGAACGAACTACGATATCGCCATTCCAAGTGAGTATACAATCCATAAAATGGTCGAAGAAAACTTACTTGAAAAATTAGATTATTCAAAAATCAAAGGAATGGAACATATCGACCCACGTTTCTTACATCAATCTTTTGACCCTGATAATTCATATAGCATTCCTTATTTCTGGGGAACGCTAGGAATTGTTTATAATAAGAAAGTTTATCCAGAAGGAATGATTAGCGAGTGGCGCGATTTATGGAATGCGGATTTAAAGGACTCCATTCTATTTATTGACGGAGCTCGTGAAATGATGGGGATTGCTTTACAAACACAAGGCTATTCTCTTAATGAAAAAGACGAAGCCATTGTTAAAGAAGCTGGTAAATTCTTGAAGACATTGATGCCAAATGCAAAAGCGATTATCGCTGATGAAATGAAGACTTATATGATTCAAGGAGAGGCCAACATAGCCGTCACTTTCTCAGGAGAAGCTTCTAAAATGTTGAGTGAGAATGAAGATTTAGCCTATGTGGTTCCAAGCGAAGGAACGAACTTATGGTTTGATAATATCGTCATTCCAAAAACGGTTGGTAACAAGGAAGGCGCGTATGCGTTTATCAATTTCATGTTGCGTCCGGAAATCGCAGCGAAGAATGCTCAGTATGTTGGTTATGCAACGCCAAACAAGGATGCGATAGCGCTCTTACCAGAAGACATTACTTCGGATGAGAGCTTCTATCCGAGTGAGGAAGCGATGGAAAAGATGGAGGTTTACGAGAATTTAGGAACCGACTTATTATCGCTTTACAACGACCTCTTTTTAGAAGCCAAAATCTTTAGAAACTAAGAAAAGTTGAGACACGCTCTCAACTTTTTTTGTGCAAAAAAATGAATAAAGGAACTTCGTTCCTTTGAAATTCGGGTGCAGAGAACAAAGAAGAGGAGATTGGATAAGGTTCGATTCGCCTTTAAATCCTACGGATATCTTCATAGTAGTGATAGTGGCTGTACCGTGTTGAGCCTGTCGTCTCAACTACTACCGAGCTTCAAAGTGACTCTAGTAAATAAATTTCCAGAGTCACTAATTCACATCGGTTACAACCGCCACTATTCCTACTATAGAATCCGTGGATTTTAGGCTCATTGAGCTTATTGATAAATGACCCTTCCTTTATTTTGCCGAATTTCAAAGCAACGAAGATTATTTTGAAAAAAGGAGAGTGTGCAGACTTTTATAGTTCTGCTTCTAGAAAGAGGTGTTGGAAAGAGGAATAGGTCTTAGGGACAGCTAGAGGAACAGGGAGAGTGCTGAGACGGGTGCTAGGAGGATGATTGTGCTAATAAAAAAGCCCTCGTCCGAATGTGAAGTGCACCCCAAAAGTTAGACAGAAAATCTAACTTTTGGGGTGTTTTTATTA